>JAGAZK010000191.1 GCA_017940085.1 Campylobacter sp. | reverse complement strand
TCAAATTCACTTAAAATAATAAACCCTTTTAAATTTATAAACGAAGCATTTTAACGAATTTAGAATTAAAATTTAATTTGAAAACGCCCGAATTTTCAGTTTTCGGGCGTTTAAATTTGTTATTAGTTTTTGACGGCTTTTCCAAGATCCCACATAGGCATAAAGATACCAAGTGCAAGTAGCAAAACCATACCTGCCATGAAAAATAGCATAATAGGCTCAACATAGCTTGAAATATTATCAATAATATCGTCAAATTTTTCTTTGTAATAATCAGTTACATTTCCTAGCATTTTATCTAGACTTCCCGATTGCTCACCTGCGCTAATCATCTGAATAAGCATACTTTCATAAAGCCCGGTATTTCGCATAGCATCGGTTAAGCTAACACCTTGTTGCACTGCAACTTTAATGGTAGAGAGTTTTTCTTTTAGCGTTTCGTTATCGACCATCAAAACAGCAGTATCGAGAGCGTCAGCTATTGGAATACCGGCTCGGACTAGCTCAGTGAAAATAAGCATAAATCTTGACATAGTAGAATAAAAAATAATCTTACCAAATAGATAAACTTTTAAAATTCCCCTATCCCAACCTCGCTTAAATTCATCGTTATTTTTATACGCCCATTTAAGAGCAAAAATAATACCAATAATACCTGCTAAAACATATAAACCATAATTACTTAAAACAGATTCGATTCCTAGCAAAATTCGTGTAGGAAGTGGTAGCTCTGCACCAAGTTCTTCGAAAATTTCACGGAATTTAGGAACAACATAAAGCATCAAAATAGAAAAAGCAATCGCCATAACTATCATAAGTATCATAGGATAGCGCATAGCCTTTTTGAATTTTCTTTGGTTTTCCCAAATCTCATCAAGCATTTGGGCTAGTTTTGCCAAAGATTCAGCCATATTACCTGTGCTTTCACCAAGACTAATCATCGCAATAACGACATCGCCAAGCTCACCTCTAAATTTTTCAGAAGACTCAGTTAAGCTAAGACCGGCATTAAGGTCATCATTCATAGCAGAGAAAATCTCTTTTAATTTTCTATCTTCTGTTGCATTTGCAACCTCTTTAATGGAATCGTGAATAGAAATACCGGCGTTTGTCATAACTGAAAGTTGTTTAATAGAGGCTACAAGAGCAGGAATTCTAACTCTACTACTGGCTCCCATAAGTCTTGTAACTTGCGTCTTAATGTCTCCCAATGAAGCACTAACATTACTAGTTTGTGTTTCGCCAATCTTAGTTATAACGCCACCGTTTCTTTGTTTAATCAAATTTCTAGCTGCAACTTTGTTATCAGCTTTTAGAAACATCTTTTGTTTTTTGCCGCCAGCAATATATTCTACTTCAAAATTTTTCATTGTTTTGCCACCCTATAAATTTCTTCAATACTTGTTGCTCCCCTTGCCGCACGGATCACGCCATCGTGGAACATATCAATAAAACCTTCTTTAAGAGCCAACTCTTTCATTTCGTCCTTAGAGGCACCATTTGCTATTAAACTTTGCATACTATCACTAATAGGTAAAATCTCGCTTATCATCTCTCGTCCTGCATATCCAGTTCCTGCACATTCATCGCAACCCACAGGCTTATAAAATGTATATTTTTCAGGTAAATACGGCGCAAGAGTATCTAACATAGATTTTGGTAAATTTGTCGGCTGTTTGCATTTAGGACATAGTTTTCGCACCAATCGTTGAGCTTCAACAGCAATCAAAGCACCACTTATCAAATATGCTTCAATTCCCATATCTACAATTCTAGGAATTGCGCTAATAGCGTCATTTGTGTGAAGTGTTGAAAACACAAGGTGCCCAGTAAGTGCAGCTTGAATAGCTATACGCAATGTTTCTTGGTCACGAATCTCACCGATCATTATAATATCGGGATCTTGACGCAAAATAGAACGCAAAGCCGCAGCAAATGTAAGCCCTGCTTTTTCATTAACATGGACCTGTTGAATCAAATTTACTTGATACTCAACAGGATCTTCAACGGTAATAATCTTCGTATCAACACTTTTTACATCATTAAGTGCCGCATAAAGCGTAGTTGATTTACCGCTACCAGTTGGCCCGGTAACTAATATAACACCATAAGGCGCATGCATTGCGTTATTAAATTTTTTAAAGCTTTCTGGGTGCATACCTAATTTTTCAAGACTAATAATAACCTTTGATTTATCCAAAATACGCATAACGGTTGATTCGCCGTTGATAATAGGAAGCGTTGAAATACGAAAATCATACTCTCGTCCAGAAATTTTCATACTAAAACGACCGTCTTGCGGTTTTCTGCGTTCTGCGATATCCATATTCGAAAGAAGTTTGAGCCTTGAAACCAAAGGCGGATAAATATCTTTATCAAAGATAAAAATTTCAGTTAGCATACCGTCAATTCTGGTTCGCACGACGCAGTTATTTTCGCTAGGCTCAATATGAATATCGCTACCGCGAGAAATAATTGATTGTTTAACTATCATTTCAATAAGTTGCAAAATAGCCGAACTATCATCATCCTTACCGCTGCCGCCTGTATTTGTAAGCTCTTTACGAATTTCATTAACCAAGCCTCTAATGCTATCAGACAACTCTATTTTATTAAGATATTTTTTGATCTGATTAGGGTCAGCAACTACGATTTTTACAAGTTTTTTATTAAAAATTCCTTGAACTCTATCTTGTGCATCCATATCAAAAGGATCTGAAAATGCAACAAACATATTGAGATCATCTTCTTTAACAGGAATAACACCATATTTTTTAAGCTGAGCAGTAGGTGCTTTTTCTGAAATTCTAAAATCTACATCCACATCATCAAGATTCATATACATAAGTTTAGATCTTTCAGCCAAACCCTGTAAAAATGTCTTTGTGTCGATATAAAATTTTTCATTAACCTCTTCAAGCGTGATTTGTTTTCGTCTATAAATATCGACTAAAATCGCAACAAATCCATCTTGATTAACATAGTTATCACCGATTAAAACTTCTCCTAGTGTCAGTCCAATGTCCATCTTTTCGCTGATTTCAGGAACAATATCGGCGGTTAAAACTCCGTTTTTTATCAAAACCTTGATAATATACTCTTCAATCTTTGTCATATTTCACCAATACATCTTAATAGAATTTACCTTGTCATCAACATAAAGGGCAACAACCATTTTTTTGATGCCACCTTCATCTTTGATGAAAAGCTCAGCCCTGTCTCCGTTTTGTAAAGTAAAGATATATGCATCACTCTTTTTTACATAATCTTTTTCTACAAATTTATCAAAAATTTCAGACAAAATATAATTAATCTTTGGCGTTCTAATATAACTTATATCAACATTATCACAAAGTGCCAAATATAGCATTTTCTTCTGAAATAAAATAGTCGAATATAAAGACGCATTTTCTCGCGATTCTTTATTTTTATAAAGCATAACAGTCGGGATAATAAGCTCGTTTATTTTATCCATTTTCAGACAAGCTTTTGCATAAGTATTTGCTAACGAATCGTTTTGTTGCTCAATAAATAAATTTCGAACACTTTCTTGACAAATTCTATTGTATTGCCCAATTTGATCCCAATTTCTGACATCTTCAATATCGACAGCAACAGCAAAACCGACAAAAACTAAAAATGAAATTATAAATCTCATAACGATCCATTTCTAATCTGTGAAATCAAATTTGCTATATCTTTATCATTTGCCCTTGAATTAAATGTTTCAAGTGCATATAAAGCATCATTTTTTCTACCTTTTTTATAATTTGCCTTAGCAAAAATCATCCAGCTTTGAACATTATCTTTATTTAACTCATTTGATGTTAAAGCCCATTTAATAGCACCGTCGTAATCTTTTTTATTGTAAGCTTGTTCGGCCAATGCTAATGAATATTCAATATTTTTTGTAGCATAGAATTTGCTCTCTAAATTTTGTTTATTAGGATCAAGCCTTGAAGTGCTTATCTGAATTCTACTTGAAATCGGACTCGTAGGCCGTTTTGGAGCAGTCTGAGTGTTTGCAACCGAATTTGATCTAGGCGATACAGGAGCATTGCCGAAATCTATGATTTCATTTTGTGGAACCGAATTAAAAATAGGATTTTGTTGTTGCGGAACAAACTGCGGTTGTGGAAAATTTTGATAATTATTGTTTGGATAATTATTATTTTGGTAATTATTTGTAATACTAAATCCCGCAGAATCTTCACTAGAATAAATTCCTACATCGTTTAAATTTAAAGTAGGTCGCTCGGTACTCGTAACATTAGAATTCGAAGCAATAGGCGCACTCATATTAAAGTCAGATTTTGTATATACTATATTCTCATTTTGATTTGCAATAGCAACTTGACTATTTTGCGAACTTTGTGATTGAATTTGAGTTTCAGGTTGAACTTCAACGCTATTTTGATTTATTTGCGCCATCGAAATCTTATCATCATTACTATCTTTTAAAATCCAAAAAATAGCTCCAATTGCAACTGAAATAAAAAGCAAAAGCGCTAAAATAGTTTTATCAAATTTAAATGAAGTATTACTGGAATTACTATTTTTTAAAAAAGAAAACTGCTTTCTTTTTTTATCATATTCTTCCCAGCGTTTTTCTAATTCACTAACTTCATAATATTCAAGCATTTATAATCCCCGCACTAATCGCCGCCATTTCTATAATTTTGTTATTGATCTGAGACAAACTAATCTCAGTTGGCTTATTAACTTCATAATATTCAAACAACTCATACATTTTATACATAAGCTTATTGATATTTCTTAAATTTCCGTCCGTTAGCTCCAAAATTAAATCAAAATTTTCATCGCCAAACATCAGAAAATACTGGTGAAAACCTTGAAAAACCAATTTTTTCTCAATATATAGTTTAATTTCGCTCAAATTTGAATTTGGAAGTTCGATACTTTCCCAAATTCTAGTTTTAAAATAGTCCTTTGCAAGCCTATCTTCTTCATCCGTTTTATGGACAGTAAATAGAAATTTAAATAGCCTTGTATCAGCCATAAGGCGAATTTTTTCTATCAAATTTCCTGGATAAAGCTGAGCTTCATCAAGCAAAATAACAACCTGATTTGCACTTGTTACATTGCTATCTGAAATTTTCATTTTATCTTTATAAGCTCTCATAAAATTTTCATAATTGTCCACAGCAAGATTCTTGCTAGGATAAGAACCAAAAATTTGTAAGTAAAGTTCTAAAAAAAATTCTCTTTCATCAAAAAAAGGTTGCGGTAAAAAAACCACTTTTACCTTTTTTTCCAAATCAACCTTAATTTTGTTTAACAAAAAAGTTTTTCCGCATCCTGGCTTTCCATAAAATAATATAAGCTTCAAAGGCTTTTGCAAAGCATTTAAAATCTTATGGTAAGCAAGCGTGGATTTATCGAGATTAACGAAGTTTGTAACTTCGTTATCCTCGATAAAAATATCTTTTATTCTTGTATAATTATTTGTATTACTCATTTTCGTAAATCGATTTTGAATATCCAAGTTCTTTAAGCGATTTGCTTAACGGAACACTCGTATTATCAATAATTCTAGGAGTAACAACAAAGATTAGCTCAGTTGTAGTAAGCTTATCGTGTGTGCTTTTAAAAAGATTACCTACTAGTGGAATAGAGCTAAGCACAGGAACATTAGTATTGTCTTTTGCTTTTGTTTGACCAATCAAACCACCAAGAATAATAGTATCACCATTATCAACCCAAACTACACTTGAAATTTTCTTTTGTAAAGTATCCGGCGCAATTTCTCTAATACTAGTTTGTCTAACATTTTCATCTTCGTATTTGAAGCTACTTAGGCTAGGATTAATTCTAAGCATAATTCTATTATCATCTGAAATTTCAGGCAATATGTTAAGTAAAATACCAATAAAAGTAGAATATTGAGTATATGTTACGCTAGTTTGACCACTTAGAGAATTATTATTAGTACTTTCTTCTAAAACACGATAGTTAATGTTATCACCAACTGAGATAATAGCAGGCTGATTATTCATAGTGGTAACTTTTGGACTAGAAATAACCTTAGTCTTACCTTTTGTTTCTAAGAAATTAATCATACCGTCAATATTAAAGTTCAAACCGGCACCAAATGTCCAAGTGGCACCATCTTGTTTTGCAGTACCTCTACCATTCGATGTGCCATTCCAACCAGCTAATTGCCCTAACGGATGTCTATTGACATTAGTAATAGTACCAGTAACAGTATTTGTAAGTTGGAAAGGATCACCAGTAATAGCACCAGTTCCTAAATCCTTAGTAATACCAAAAGGGTTTCCTATATATGAAGAAAAACCAAGCTGAAATCTTGACCAATCAATTCCGGTAGTATAATTATTATTTAGCTCAACAGAAATAATATTTACATCAAGCAAAACTTGCCTACTAAGTCTTTTTTGCATACTTTTTAGGTATGCATCGACTCTTTTGATTTGAGACTTCATAGCCGTAACTGTAACTAAACCCGCATTTTGATTTATAATAGGTGCAACAGCAACATATTTTTCTGTCCCATTATTTAAAATTAAAGTAATCTCCTCGCTAATCTTTTCCCAGAAATCAAATTTTTCCTGTGTCTTTATCATATTATCTTGTAATTTTGCATCATCAATATCATCACCAATTTCAATAGGAGCAGAATCAACACTTGATTTAGTTACTGCTGTTCCTTCTCTAACAGAAGTAATGTAATCAACCTTGAAAGTTTTAGTCTCCAATGCAGAAACTTTCAAAATTCCATTTGAATATTCATAATCCAAGTTATTTTCTCTAACTAATAAATCAAAAACTTCTCTTAGCGACATATCTTTTATGCTTATGCCTTGCAATTCTTGATTTAACTCGCTTGAAGCAATGGCATCTTTTGCAACAAAAGAAAATTTACACATATCTGAAAGTTGAGACAACATTTCATTTAGTGTAACAGTTTCATTAACTTTGATATTAAGAGCTTTTCTCTCACAATCAGAAGAAGTTGCAGGCGCTGCAACTAAACTAGATGCTGTCACCGATAAAGCAAGCAAAGCCGCTATACTAACTTTTTTACTTATATGAAATAATGACATTTTTCTTTCCTTGATTCATTTTTATTTCAATTTTATTGTCGCCGTCTGCAACTAAAACACTATTTTCGTTTATTTTAACGATTTGATACGATCCTATATAATCGCCGATCTCATACCAAGCCTCATTTAATTTAACCTTATCACCCAAAATTCCGCGTAGCTGTAAATCAAATGTTTTATCTACTATAACTTGTGTTTCCCCATCTTTTGGTTTTGGTTTTAATGGGTAAAACGGATCTTTAAGTGCCGTAATTTTATCATCTGATAAACCAATCCTTGGCTTACTTAGAGTATTAAACTTATCATCATAGGCAGCCTTATTTATACCTTCCGCGTAACACAGTAGAACGGAAAAGATAGAAAATAAAATTATCTTTTTCATTGATATCTTACCCCCCATATAGATATTCCAATACTTCCGCCAATTTTTCCATCAGTTGACGATTTATTAATGTCTAGCTTATTAACATCAACTATCATCTTTGATTCTTCAATAGCATTGATATAGCGCAGAACATTATGATATGTACCTTCCATTACAACACCTACATCAAGCATAGCCTGTGGCTCTAAAACCAATGTTTTTTGATCTATGTCTTTTTCTTCACTAGTTATAGCAAAAACCTTAACATTGCTTTTTACTGCCATTTCTGTCAAACTATCTAAAAATTCAGCCCAATTCTCTCTATTATATGTGACATTTGAAACCTCTCTAAGCTTATTATCAACATACTGATTAGAATCAATTGTCTCATTAAGTCTAGCCTTTTCACCTTTTAGTACTACTTCTTTATTCTTTATTTGGCTATAAGTTCCATCTCCCAATGGGCCAAAAGCATTTAGACTATTTGTAGCCTCATTTAGATTCTGAGTCGCTTTATTTAGCCTGCTTTGCTCATTATCAAAATACTCTTGTGCACCAGTCGATAGAGCCAAATAAGCAAGAGCACCAGCAACCAATAACGCTAGTACCAAGTAGGTATTCGCACTACTTCCTTTGCTCTCAAACCAAGAGTCAATTTTATCGAGCGTAGTTTGCTTTCTCATTACTCTACCTCCACGCTAACATTGCTGTCATAAACAACTATATTTTCATTTTCATTTAAAATAATAGACCTAGTATAAACAGAATATGGTTTAGTCTCACTAATATTCTTCAAAAGCTCAGTCATTTGTTTATCATTTCTAGTATTGACATTCACCGTCAAGTTTCTATCATCTGTTTTGATGCTTTGAATATTGCCTTGACTACCAACAACCATATTCGATAAATCATGAATAGCAATTGCCTTCATCGCATAATTTATCTTTTTATCAAAAATTCCATCCAACAAACTAAGCCTATCTGTCAAGATTTTATTTTCTCTTGCAAAATCTTCTCTTGTTTGCGTAATTTGTTTATTTAAATTTTCATCAATACCCTTGACTTTATTAAGTTCAGCATTTACTTGCGCATACTCTGCCTCTTTTTGATCTGAAATCAAGCTATTGTAGTATCCATGACCATATTGATATAAAGGATAAGCTGCACCAAGTAACAGACCAAGTGCGATATAACCAAAAAGCTTACCACTAGTTCTTTGTGTTATAGGCGGTGGTCGCTTAAACGGAGAGTAGTTATGCTCTTCGTCTTTATTGGCAAGGAAATTTTGAGCTGTTAAAAACATCAAAGTATCAAGCTGTGTAAGCTCGAATTCTTTGGCATTTTTTGCAACGCTAAAATTAAATTCTCTATATGTTAAATTTAGCGTATTTTCTACAAAAACTTCGATACCTGGAATTTTACCAACATCGCTACCAAAATATATATTTTGAATCCTAATATTATAAATTTTGTTCAAAGAATTGATAATATCGTTAATATAATAGAACATATCATCAAAAATTTGAATCATATAATCTCGTTCAGCTGGACTTTCCAAATTTGCACCGTAAGTAGATAACATCATATTAAATGTGTTTTCTTCAAGCTTACTTCCGGTTAATTCTGCAAATTTATCATTTAAGAATTTAAGATTATATCTTAGTTGGCGAGATTGGAAATATTCGCCGTTTTGATACACAACCAAAAACGCATCTTCTCGTTGCAAATAGATAAAACAATCTGTCCCTTCTTTTGTCAAAAGCCCTCTGCTATATAGACTTTCATACAAGAAAGGCGCAATCGCAACATAATCAAGATAACCAGTTCGTGCCGCAATCGCATCAAACTGAGTATTTAAAAGTTGGTTATCGACGACGAAAACATTAAATACTCTCTCGTCGCTACTTGCACCGACAACTTCAAGATATGTAATCTTATAATCCAAAGTAGCATCAAGCCCAAGCTCTTCATAGACCTTAATAACGATAGCATCCAACAAATCCGCATCTTCAACAGATCGCGGAATCTCGACGGTTGTCGTTATAATGTCTTTAAAAGGAATATAAGAAACATAAGTCTCTTTCGCTCGGCTAGATCTTCCGAAATCGTGCTCAAAGATTTCGCTGCCACTTAACCCAAATATGGTCTGTGTGACCTTGTTAATTGCAACTATAGAGTTTGCATTACTACTATTCTTAGCCATCTTTTTTCCACTTTATAAAGAAATTTGCTTATAGTTTAATCAAAAACAAACAAAATGTCAATAGATAAAATGGCTTTTTATGCTATTTTCGTCGTTTTTCCACGATTTTTTAACAAAAACGCTTAATTTGACATAAATTTTAACCTTAGAAAAAGCTGAAATTAACTTTTTCGATTTTATGCCTATTCGCTTGATTGTATCGCCGTTTTTACCGATTAAAATCTGTTTATGAGATTGCGTATCAGTTATAATTTTGGCATAAATTGAAATTAAATTTGGAGTTTCATTTACTTTTTCTATGATAACATCTGTCGAATACGGAAGTTCGCCGTTTGTGTTTTCAAAGATACTTTCAAGGATAAAATCCCTATAAATATCCCTTAAATTCGTGCTACTTATGAGTTCAGGGTCATAAAAATACTCATGTTCTGGCAAAAATTTGCAAATTTCATCTAAAATTTGGCGTTTGAAAACATTTTTTTTAATATTTATAGGTATTATTGCGCCAAATTTATCTTGGAATTTTTGATATTCACTTAGTTTTTTCACGATTTTTTCGTCATTTGCTTCATCAATCTTAGTTAAAAGCACGATATGATTTACACCATTATGCAAATTTAAAAATTTTTCATAATTTTCAGTGCTATCGTGGATTGGTGCTAAAAATAGCACCAAATCGCTATCTCCGATCGCATTTAGCGCAACCTCAACCATGATTTTATTCATCATTTTATTGCTCTCATGCAGTCCCGGCGTATCGACAAATATAATCTGATCGCTTTCGTGCATAACTATGCCATTGATTTTACGGCGCGTTGCATTTACTTTGTGCGACACAAGCGAAATTTTTTCGCCCAAAATGTAGTTTAGAAAAGAACTTTTCCCTGCATTTGTGCGACCGATTAGACTAACAAATCCACTTTTCATTATAATATATACTTCGCTAAATCTTCGTCTTTGACGATTTCATCAAGCTTTTCATCGACAAATTTATCATCGATTACCACTTTTTGACCCTTAAATCCGTCGGCTTCATAGCTAATATCTTCAAGGACTTTTTCCATCACCGTATGAAGTCTTCTAGCGCCTATATCTTCGACTTTTTCGTTTGTTTTGGCGGCATTTTTTGCAATCGCTTTTATTCCGCTATCGCTAAATTCAAGCTCGACACCTTCTGTGGCAAGAAGAGCGATATATTGTTTGATTAACGAATTTTTTGGTTTTGTTAAAATTTCGCAAAGTGCCTCT
Organism: Campylobacter sp.; assembly: GCA_017940085.1. Classification (GTDB taxonomy): domain Bacteria; phylum Campylobacterota; class Campylobacteria; order Campylobacterales; family Campylobacteraceae; genus Campylobacter. The sequence continues at coordinate 11,067 of JAGAZK010000191.1, read as the reverse complement.
TCATCTAGGCTATCAAGTTCCACTCGCAAAGGAAAACGACCTTGAAGCTCAGGAATCAAATCGCTTGGTTTGCTTATATGAAACGCCCCAGCTGCGATAAATAAAATGTGATCTGTGTTGATATTTCCATATTTTGTGCTTACACTTGATCCTTCTACGATAGGAAGCAAATCTCTTTGAACGCCCTCTTTGCTAGGATCTTGGCGAGAGCCTGAATTTGCACTCACAGCGACTTTATCGATCTCGTCGATAAAAATAATGCCTTCATTTTCGCTTCTTCGCACGGCTTCTGCCTTTATGCGTTCCATATCCAAGATTTTATCACTTGCTTCATTTCTAAGGGCCACTTTTGCGTCTTTGATTTTCATCTCTTTTTTGGTTTTTTTACTGCTTATGCCGATAACTTTGATGAAACTTTCTTGCATATTTGCCATTTCAGGCGGTAGATTTGAATTTGCTTCAAAAGTATTTTCACTGATTTCAATCTCAATCATCAAATCATCTAAATCGCCGTTTTTAAATTTAAGTGCCATTTTTTCATAACTTTTAGCATAATCAGCATTTTTTTCTTCACTTGCTCCACGCGGTAGCGGTGGCAGAAGTTTTTCTAAAATTTTCTTTTCGATATATTCATCGATTTTTTCTCTATTTTTTTCAAATTCTTCGCTTCGCACCAAATTTATAGCTGCACTTACTAAATCACGCACCATAGATTCTACATCTCGCCCTACAAAGCCGACTTCTGTGTATTTACTAGCTTCGACTTTTATAAAAGGCAAACCAAACATTTTTGAAAGTCGCCTTGCGATTTCGGTTTTTCCAACGCCCGTTGAACCTATCATCAAAATATTTTTTGGCGTAACCTCAGCTTTCATCTCATCATCAAGTCGCATTCTGCGGTAGCGATTGCGAAGTGCTACTGCTATTACTTTTTTTGCTTTTGCTTGACCGATTACATAATCGTCTAAATTTTTTACTATTTCTCTTGGTGTCATCATCTTATTTTTCGTCCCAAATTGCATAAGTTTTAATGTTTTCATTTGTATAAATGCAAATTTCAGCCGCTATTTTTAGGCTCTCTTTGACTAGTTCTTCTTCGTTTAAATTTCCAAATTTATCCAAAGCCCTAGCTGCGCTTAAAGCATAGTTTCCACCACTTCCGATTGCGACGATTTTTCCGTCATCTGGTTCGACGACATCGCCCGTGCCGCTTAGTAAGAAAATATGCTTTCTATCGATAACTATCATCATAGCTTCAAGTTTTCGCAAATACTTATCTTTTCGCCACTCTTTGCTAAATTCGACAACGGCTTTTAAAAGTTCGCCTTTTGCGTTATCAAGACATTTTTCAAACATATCAAAAAGATTAAACGCATCAGCTGTGCTTCCTGCAAAGCCGGCTAACACGCTTTCATCTTTACCTATTTTGCGAATTTTGGTCGCCTTGCCTTTTAAAACGGTGTTTCCAAATGTAACCTGTCCGTCCCCGCCAATAACAGAAGCGTTTTTGCCTTTATACGCTAAAATCGTTGTAGCTTCAAACATTGATTAACCTACCACTTCGATTTCAAATTTAGCACTTATGCCGTGTTTAAATTTAGCACTCACATCGTAAATTCCTGTGGTTTTGATAGTGCCAAATTCCAAGATTTTTTTATCAACTTCAAAGCCTTTTTGCTCTTTTAGGGCATTTGCGATGTCATCTTTGGTAACAGCTCCAAAAAGTCCGCCATTTTCGCCGACTTGTTTTGCCACTTTTACACGCACTTTTTCAAGCTGAGTTTTTAGCAAATTTAAACTTTCGATTTCGCTTTGTTTAAGCTCGGCTTCTTTTCTTTTTCCTGCTTCAAATTTACGCAAAACTTCGGTTGTAGCAGCTAGCGCAAAGCCCTTTCCTATCAAAAAATTATTTCCGTATCCGTCTTTTACTTCTTTGATTTCCCCTGCTTTTCCAAGCCCTTTGACATCTTTTATAAGTAAAACTTTCATCAAATTTTCCTTTTAAATTTAGAATTTTCTACCGCTTTTTCCTGCGATGATAAAACGCAAAGCATTTAGTTTGATAAAGCCTTCTGCGTCTTTTTGGTTATAAACTGCGTCTTCTTCAAATGTGCTAAAATCGACATTGAAAAGACTATCTGTTTTGCTTTCTCTGCCTATTACGCTTACGCTTCCTTTGTAAAGTTCAAGCCTAACGATGCCATTTACGCATTCTTGCGATTTGTCAATTAAAGCTTGAAGCATAATGCGTTCAGGGCTAAACCAAAAGCCGTTGTAGATTAACTCGGCATATTTTGGCATAAGTTCGTCTTTTAGGTGAGCGGCACCTCTATCAATCGTAATGCTTTCTATCGCACGATGAGCTTTTAACATTATCGTGCCACCCGGAGTTTCGTAACAACCCCTACTTTTCATACCGACGAAGCGATTTTCAACGATGTCAAGTCTGCCTATGCCGTGTTTTGCGCCAAGGTTATTTAGCTCATTTAGCATTTCGTGTGGTTTTAGTTTTTTGCCGTTTAATGCGACAGGATCGCCATTTTTATACTCGATTTCGATGATTTCGCTCTCATTTGGTGCTTTTTTAGGATCTGTTGTCCATCTCCACATATCATCTTCTGGGGCGTGATTTGGATCTTCTAAAACCAAACCTTCATACGAAATGTGAAGCAAATTTGCATCCATCGAATACGGCGATTTTCCTGCTTTTTTTACGATTTCTATGCCGTGTTTGCTAGCGTATGCTAAAAGTTTTTCGCGACTATTTAAATCCCATTCTCGCCACGGCGCGATAACCCTTATATCAGGTTTTAATGCATAAGCTCCAAGCTCAAAGCGAACTTGGTCGTTTCCTTTTCCAGTAGCGCCATGGCTAATGGCGTCTGAATTTGTTTTATTTGCAATCTCAACAAGTCTTTTTGCTATAAGCGGTCTAGCAATGCTAGTTCCAAGCAAATACTCGCCTTCATAAATCGCATTTGCCCTAAACATAGGAAAAACATAATCTCTAACAAATTCTTCTCTTAAATCTTCAATGAAAATATTTTCTGCTTTTATGCCTAGTTTTAGAGCTTTTTCTCGCACTGGTGCGAGATCTTCATTTTGTCCGATGTCGGCTGTGAAAGTTACCACTTCGCAACCGTAATTATCACCAAGCCATTTTAAGATAATGCTAGTATCTAGCCCACCAGAGTATGCCAAAACTACCTTTTTTACGCTATTTTTTTCTACCATTTTTAAACCTTTTAAATAAAATTTAACTGCTTATTTTAGCCAAAATTTTGTTTAAAACTTCTGAAATTTATAAATATTTATTTTATCATAAAAAAATTAAATTTGAATTTTTTATAATAATTGCAATTAAAATAAAAATTAATATCATTTTTGTTAAAATATCAATTTCAAAATTTTGTAAAAAAGGTAAAAAATGTTTTCTTCATTTTTTAAAAGTCCAAAATGGCGAATTTTGGCGTGGGGCGGACTTGTTTTTATATTAAGTCTAAATTTGTTTCAAACGATATTAAATGTCAAATTTAATGAGTGGTATCGTTCGTTTTATGATATGGGCGGAAATATCGATAAACACACTATCGATGATTTTTACAAACAAATTTCACTATTTTTTTGGATTTCACTTTGGTTTGTTATATCGGTTGTTGCAGAACGATATTTAACGAGAGTTTGGGTGCTAAAATGGCGAGAAGCGATGACATTTTCGTATATTAAATTTTGGCGCAAGGTAGAAAATGACATAGAAGGTAGTTCTCAAAGAATTCAAGAAGATATTTATCGATTTACAAAAACGCTCGAAGATGTCGGTATGAAAATCGTCTATGCCTTTATGACGCTGTTTGCTTTTATTCCGATTTTATGGGGGCTAAGTAAAGGTATAAATTTGCCATACATAGGAGACATTCCGGGAGTTTTAGTTTGGATTGCTTTGATTGTCAGTATCGGCGGACTAGCCGTTTCGTGGTTTGTAGGGCGTTATCTGCCACGCCTTGAATACAACAACCAAAAAGTTGAAGCAGCATTTAGAAAAGAGCTAGTTTTTGCCGAAGAAGATAAGCAAAATTACGGAAACGAATACAAAATAAATTCCCTTTTTGACAAACTCAAATTTAACTATAACAAACTTTTCTTGCATTACCTATATTTCGATGTTTGGCTCAATACTTATTCAAGAATTTTAATGGTTGTTCCATATCTTATGATTGGTCCGGGACTTTTTACAAAGGCGATTACGCTTGGCGTTTTAATCCAAACAGCAAACGCTTTTAACAAAGTTCGCGTTAGTTTTAGCGTTTTTACAAACAACTGGACGACGATAACCGAACTTCGCTCAATACACATGCGACTTAGAGAATTTGAAAAAAATATAGGCTATGACCCAAAAATAGCACTACAAAATGAAATTTAAAAAATTTATATAAATAAAAAGGCAAATTTGAGTAAATTTACTCAAATTTGCATACTAAGAATTCTTTTGTATAAAATTAGAATTTAACTTCTAAATCCACATAAAAGTTTCTGCCTGTGCCTACTAGATAGCTATCTTTTGTGGAGTGAGCGTTTATATAAGGTCTGTCAAACAAGTTATTTACGCCAAAGCTAACTTTTGCTCCATCAAGGAAATTTACAACTCCATGTTTAATCTCATAACTTCCGGCAAAATCAACAAGAGTAAAATCTTTATCAACATAGAAATACTCTTTTCCGCCTGAGATATAGCTTTCAGGATTTGGATTTGGAGCTAAATAATGGCTAATTTTAACTTCTAAATCTAACTCATCTGACGGAGAATAACCGATTTTTCCTTTTATTCTATCTGCTAGATGTTTTATATCTTCATCTGTTTTGCTATCGTAAATTTTTGTTTTATCATAACCAAGACCAAATCTAAAATCACCGATAGCATATTTTGCTTCTATTTCATATCCATGTCTTTTGGCTTTATCTACATTTTAGTATTGTCCGTATTCTTGAAAACCTGAATTTAGTGGATTTGGTGGCGGTGTTCCTAAATCTGTTCTTTGTGCGACTACAATCATATCGTCGATTTCTCCATTAAAATAGATTGCTTTAATATCAAAATAATCATCTCCAAAAATTTCATCTTTTTTGAAACTAAATCCAACTTCATATTCTTTTGCTGTTTCCGGCATTAAATTTGGATTTGGAATATAATAAATTCTTCTATTTAAAGGTCCAAATTGCGATGCTTCACTTGGTGTTGGGGCTCTAAAACTCTCTGCATAACCTGCAAGTAGATTAAATCCATTAAAAATTTCATAAGCTACTGCAATTCTAGGAGAAAATCTACTATCATCAGTATCTGCATACGGAGCATAAGATTTAAATTTATCATATCTTCCGCCAAGAGTAAATTCTAAATTTCCTATACTCATAATATCTTGCAAATAAAGTGCATAATTTTTTTGAGTATTTGGCATACCGCCAAATTCGCTTTTTTCTCCATCTCTTACATAAATAGCATCTTCTTTTTGATGTTGGTATTCTAGACCAACAAGAAAATCATGCCCTATAAAACCAGTATCAAAAAATGACTCATTTTTAAGAGCAAAGCCATATCTATCATCTTCGTTTTTATATGTCAAATCCATATCCGAACCGTTGTTATTTAACATATTGCCGACAGTATAATGTCTGTCATAATAACTCTTTGAGTCATAAGCTTTAAAAGATAAATTTATTAAATCTATATCGGCTGGATTAAATAAATAATCAAATACAAAATCTCTTTGAACTAATTTATTATCAAGCGGATTATACGGAGCGTCTTTGCTATCTCCTTTTGTATATAAATTTGTTCTTGCTTGCCAAGGAATATGAGCATCTTCTTTATAATCATAAACACTAAATTGAAGTCTATGGCTATCTCCAAGATCAGCACCTAGTTTTGTAAAAAGGGTTCTAATTTTTTCATCATTTACATCTTTTTCGACAACCATTTCATAGCTATCACTCCAACGACCGCCATCTGCAAATTTATTATCGCCGAATTTTTCAAATTTACCATAAAGCAAAATATCGACAGGTATATCGGTAGGATCGGCATATACCGCACCTCTTATGCCTTTCATATTATTGCTTTCGATTCTGCCACCTAGCATAGCACCTATTTCTTTGCCATCATGCAAATAATCTTTTGCAGATTTTGTTTCCATGCTAATAACACCACCTATCGCACCAGAGCCGTGCAAAATAGAACTAGCACCTTTTACGACCTCTGCTTTTTTAAGCAAATCAGTATCCGTGCGAAGAGAAGAAATCATATCGCTAAAAAGACCCTTTGAACGACCTACGCCGTCTTGTTTGATGATAACTCGTTCATCATCGCTAAAACCGCGAATATAGATAGTTTTACCAGCTTGTCTGCCGGTGTCTAATCCACCGTCAATGCCCGGAATATCACGCAAAGCATCTACGATATTTCGTTTAGCTTTAAAATCTTTTTCTTTTAAAACGCCAACCGAACCTGCGTATTTTAGATTATCGACCTCAGTCAATGTCGCACTAACGATAATCTCATCAAATTCAAGCGCGTTTTGATTAGAATTCGTTGCGTTATTTTCAGCACCGAAAAGCATACCCACCACAGCCAAAGAGAGATAAAAACTCTTTTTCATAACAATTTTCCTTTCGTTAAATTTATGTTTTGATTGTATTATAAAATTATATTCATTATCAACTTAAAATATAATGAAAATTTTTATCAATTAAATATAATACTACTAATACTGCAAAAATATCGAAATATTAAAAAAATTAATAAAATTTATAGTATAAATTTTTAAAAAAAAATATATTTCATTTTAGTTTAAAATTTATGCAAATTTTGTTATTAATATAAGAAAACAAAAAAATTAATACAATCCGCGAATTTTGAATTTTCAAATTTTAAGCGCAAATTTGCTAAAATCACGCCTATGAGAGTAGATAAATTTTTAAATTCAGTAAATATCACAAAACGCAGAGCCGTCAGCGAAGATATGTGTAAAAGTGGCGTTGTCTATATAAACGGCGTGGTAGCAAAAGCTAGTAAAATACTTAAAATCGGCGATATAATCACAATAAAATTTTTAGAAAAAGATAAAAGCTATCAAGTTTTGGGCTTTCCAACTACCAAAAACACCCCAAAAAGTGAGCAAGAAAAATATGTCAAAGAAGTTTGAATTTGTCCTTAGCCTTAGCGAAATTTCGCAAATCGCCGAAATTTTGCCAAAAAAAGGGATAATACTGCTTATGGGCGATTTAGCTAGTGGCAAAACAACGCTAGTTAAGACAATCGCCAAAATGCACGGCATAGACGAAAAAATCGTAAATTCGCCGACATTTTCGATTATGCAAAAATATGGGCAAATTTATCATTATGACATTTATAATGACGGCTCGTCAGGGCTACTTAAAAACGGGCTTTTTGAGAATTTTTTTGAAGACGGGCTTCATATCGTCGAGTGGGCAGATGAAAATTTAATCGAGCTGTTAAAAAAATATTTGCTTGATTTTTGTATCGTAAAAATCGAAATCAACGGTGACAAACGCAAATACGAGGTAAATAATGCATATACTAGAAGTTAAAAATTTAACAAAAACGATAAAAAAAACGCAAATCATAAAAGGCGTTTCGCTTGAAGTGCAAAACGGCGAAGTCGTGGGGCTACTAGGACCAAATGGCGCAGGAAAAACAACGACATTTTATATGATTTGTGGGCTGATTTCTAGCACGAGCGGTGCGATTTTTCTTGATTTTAAGGACATTAGTAATGTCCCGCTTCACAAACGCGCCAAACTTGGCATTGGCTATTTGCCGCAAGAAAGTAGCATTTTTAAGGATTTAAGCGTAGAAGAAAATTTAATGCTTGCTGCTGAAATCACCTATAAAGATAAAAAAACAGCTGCCGAGAAAGTCGATGAAATGCTAAATTTGCTAAATATCGAGCCAATCCGTGAGCGAAAAGGGGTAAGTCTAAGCGGTGGCGAGCGCAGGCGTTGCGAAATCGCGCGAAGCCTGATGATAACGCCGAAATTTTTACTGCTTGACGAGCCGTTTGCAGGTGTCGATCCTATCGCTGTTAGCGACATACAAAACATAGTGCGAAGCCTAAAAGAGCTTGACATCGGCATTCTCATCACCGACCACAATGTCCGTGAGACTTTGGCGATTTGCGATAGAGCTTATGTCATAAAAGACGGCGAGTTGCTCACCAGTGGCACAGCCAAACAGGTCGCAAACGATGAAAATGTGCGAAAATACTATCTTGGTGATAATTTTAAATTTGATAGCGAATTGTAAATTTTATCATTAAACCAAATATTTTTATGAATTTTTCGGTTTGCCAAAAAAATTGTCATTCTGAGTGTAGCGTAGCGAAACGAAGAATCTTAAAAAAATTACAAAAAAACAAATTTACAAATTTGCGTTTTAAAATGAAATTGCCACGATTTTTTATTACGAAAAAAATCTTGCAATGACGATAAATTTGCAAATTTATAAATTCTCGCATAGCTTACGAGATTCTTTGCTTAATTTCATTTCGCTCAGAATGACAAAAAAACAAAAAAAACGCAATTTTGCCTTTAAACAAAATTCGAATTTTTACTTCTTATATCTTATCTCAACCGACTTTTTGTGTGCTGTTAAGCCCTCTGCCCCAGCTAACGCCATACAAGCGCCTCCAAGCTCATCAATACTTTTTTTATTCATCGCTATGATAGAACTTCGTTTGATAAAGTGATAAACCCCAAGCGGCGAGAAAAATCTCGCACTGCCACCAGTCGGCAAAGTGTGATTTGGACCAGCTAAATAATCCCCCAAAGCTTCCGGAGTGTAGTGTCCTAAGAAAATCGCCCCTGCGTGTTTTATGCGTGGTAGTATCTCATAAGCGTTGTCGGTGGCGATTTCAAGGTGTTCGACGGCTAAATCGTTCATAAGTTCAATCGCTTCGTCAAAATCCTTTGCGATGATAATCGCCGCTTTATCGTCAATGCTCTTTCTAGCGATACTCTCGCGCTCTAATGTAGGCAAAATTTTATAAATTTCATCTTTCACGGCAAGGGCGAATTTTTCATCATCTGTAACCATTATGCTACTTGCGATTTCGTCGTGTTCGGCTTGGCTAAGCAAATCAACAGCCGTGTGATAGGCGTCTGCCGAGCCGTCGGATAGGACGCCCACTTCGCTAGGACCTGCGATCATATCGATATTTACATCGCCAAAAACTAGCTTTTTAGCCGTCGCTACAAAGATATTTCCGGGACCTGTGATGACATCGACTTTTTCTATCGTTTCCGTGCCATACGCCATCGCCGCAACAGCACTTGCGCCCCCTACTTTGTAGGCTTTTTTGATTTTTAGCACATACATGGCGGCTAAAAGTAGCGAATTTACAGCTCCGCCCACAGCAGGAGTGCAGACGGTTATATCGCTCACACCCGCGACGATTGCGGGGATTGCGTTCATCAAAAGCGAACTTGGATACGCCGCCTTTCCGCCCGGCACATAAAGCCCTGCACGATCAACAGGCGTGATTTTTTGTCCTAGCATTTCGCCGTATTCGCCAAACTCGATCCAGCTTTTTTCGAGTTGCTTTTCGTGGTAGGCAAAAATGCGATCATACGCCACTTGTAACGCATTTTTTAGCTCATCATTTAGCTCATCAAAAGCCTTTTTCATCTCGTCTTGCGTGATAGCGAGATTGCCCTGCACTTCCCATTTGTCAAATTTAGCAATCTGCTCGTTTAAGGCTTCATCGCCTTTGGTTTTAATATCATCTATTATGCCCGTAACTATCGGCATAACGCTTTTCATATCCATATCAGAGCGATTTACAAGCTTTTTAAATTCGGCTTTAAAACCTGCTTCGTTTGATTTTAAAATTTTCATATTTTGACCTTTTAAATTTTTTATAAATTTTAGTTTATAGCATAATTTAGTTTTGAATTTAATAAAATTTGCAAATTTGCAAACTGATTATTTAACCATTGGCGATTGCTTTGAGTACTTCGTGGTATGACGATGACAGATTAGGCAAAATTTACTTTCCATTGTCATTGCGAGAAGCGAAGCGACGAAGCAATCGCCAGAGTTTAAATAGCGATAATGCAAATTTGCAGAATTTAAAGAATTTAAAAACAACCAAATTTTATAAATTTTTGCTAAAAACCTTATTGTAAATTTAATTATTGGCGATTGCTTTGTGTCTGACGACACTCGCAATGACAATGGAGAGAAAATTTGCTTCAAGTGTCATTGCGAGAAAATGAAGTTTTCGAAGCAATCCAGTGAAATTAAAAATGTTTGATTTTAAAAAACGCCTATCGGCGTTGCTGGATTGCTTCGATTTTTCTACGAAAAATCTCGCAATGACAAAAAAGGCAAATTTGTTTCCGTTGTCATTGCGAGTGAGTGAAACGAACGAAGCAATCGCCAGAATTTAAATAACCAAATCCTAAATTTGCAAAAAAACAAATTTGCCGTTTCAAATTTGGCGATTGCCACGACCACTGCGTGGTCTCGCAATGACAGATTAAGCAAATTCTAGCAATGACAGATTGAGTTACCAAATTTTTTGGTGGGCAAGGATGCCCACTCTACGGAAATTAAGCTTTTTCTATTAAGGCGATTTCATCGGCATTTAAATCGTAAATTTGATAAACTAACTTATCTATTTCGCCACTTAACTTTGCTCTTTCGTTTTCGTCTGTTTCTTTTAAAATTTTATCCACTAAATTCACAAATTCGGCTTCTTTTTCTTTTGAAATTTTTGGGATAGGAATTTTTTCTAAATTTTGCTTTAACCAACGCCAACCAGTTTCATCAAGTTTGGCTGAAACAATATCTAAAAATTTTAAAGTAATTTTACTATTTAAAAAACAAAGAATATATTTTAAATTTTCCGAATTCGTTGTCAGTGCGTAAGCTGTATTTGTCAATGAAAAATTATTTTTATCAAAAGTAAAAGCGTTTCCAGTTCTTGCTAATTCAGCCCAAATAATTTTCTCTTTCTCAAATTCTTCCAAATACGCACAATTTCGCAGATTATA
>JAGAZK010000190.1 GCA_017940085.1 Campylobacter sp. | reverse complement strand
TTTAAGTCCTAAAATATAAACTTCATCTATTGTGATTGAATGTTTTTTGGCTGTATATTTTATAAAACTTTGCTTGAAATTTTCTTTTCCCATTGAAGTCATAAGATCTTCGGCATAAAAACTACCTATAATGACATTTAAAGCATCATAAATAGCTGATTTTTTGGCGTTTTCATCTCTTAATTCTATATCCAAATCAAGCTCTACTTTTCTTAAAACATTGCTCTTAGAATAAATATCGGCTTGAAATTTATTTATCTCTAAACCAAAAGCCAATCCGCTAAATATCAAAAATACAATAAATTTTTTCATTGTGTTTCCTTTATAAAACCTGTATTTGCATAAAAATCATCTACTATTTTATCAGAACAAATTTGATCTTTGAGATATTTATCAAATTTAATATTTTTTGAAAAAATCAAATTTAAACTATCTGGGCTGATCGCTCTTGAAAGTGCCACATATAGCTGACCTTTGGCAAAAATATTATTTAAATCACAAGAAAATTTACTTAAACTCATGCCTTGCGACTTATGTATAGTAATAGCATAAGCCAAGCGAAGTGGGAGCTGTGAAAATGTGGCTCTAAGCTCTTGTTTTATCTCATCATCGCTCAAAATATATTCGCTCAACTCATAATTATATGGCAAAACTTCTATTTGGCGATAATTTTCTTTTTCCACTACGGCTACCAAAACATCATCTTTGTAATACAAATCGTTGATAATTCCTTGCTCACCATTGTAAAATTCACCCCATTTATTTACTACAAACATTACTTTAGCACCAATTTTCAAATTTAATTCCAAAGGCAAATTTATACTTTGTATCCATTTATTGTAACTTTGTTCGCTTAAATTTGGATCAAATTTGGTGCTAATAGCGTATGAAGTAAAGACTTCTGAATCAATTTCATTTAAGCGAATTTGGTTTAATTTATCTACATCTATATTTTTACCAAACAACGCTATTATGTCATCTGGCAAATCTTCAACCAATCTTGATTTTAAAAATTCTCTAACATTTTCATCGCAAATCCCAAGTCTGATTTTTGATAATAATTCATAAAAATGCTCATCGTTTGTGCGTTTGGACTTGATAAGCATAAAATTTACTAAATTTAACTTCTCCCACGAACTTGATTCAAATGCAAATTTAGAATTAAAAATCAAATTTTGAGTGCTTTTTTGGATAGGTGGTAATTGATAAAAATCCCCCACTATTAATAATTTTGCTTTGCTTTTTGAATTTTTCAATCTAAAATAAATCATATCCATCAAATCAGCACTAACCATAGAAATTTCATCTATTACGATAAGTTCTGTTTTAGCTAAAATTTTGTTTAATTCTTTGAGATTTTGTTTTTTGTCTCTTAGTTTTAGCTCATCTAAATTTTGGCTAATTGCAAATTTAAAAAAGCTGTGCAAACTCACTCCTTGTATATTTACGGCAGCTTTTCCTGTGCTTGCTGTAACTACAACTGAGATTTTTTTGGATTTTGCATAATCTATTATTTTTTTACAGATAAAACTTTTGCCAGTCCCAGCACCACCAGTCAAAAAAACATTTCTATCTTGCAAAAAAATCGTATCTATGATTTGGTCAAAAAACAAATCTGACAATTTCTGTTTCCTTTTTTTAGTTATAATTATATCTAAAAATTTTTTGGAGTTTTGTTTTGAAAATATTAAATTTAATCCTAGTTTGTTTTATTTTTTGTGCTTGTTCTCAAAAAGAACCAAAACCAATAAATTTGGATTTAAAATTTGAACAAAATGCGAATATTTTAGAGCCTTATGGCAAAGAAATCAAGCTTAATGAAGCTGAATTTTTAGACAAACTTTTTAGAGTTTGGGACAGCAAAATAGATAATAAAGAAAGTTTTGATTGGATTTTCAAAAACACAGATAGATACTTTGGCGAAAGTAAATTACAAAGAAACAAAGATTGGCTAGAAATTCAAAAAAATAATTCAAATTTTGAAGCTATCAAAAGTGTATCTAAGCCCGCAATTATCACTCAAACTACTTCTATTAGGTTGCTCCCATCAAAAGATAAGCTTTTTTTAGACCCAAAAAATGAAGCTGAGGGCTATCCATTTGATTATTCTCAACACTCAATCTTAACACCATGGACGCCTGTTTTGGTTTCTCATTTTAGCAAAGACGGAGCTTGGGCTTTTGTTAGAACTGATTCATTTTATGGCTTTGTAGATATAAACTCAATTAAAATCTTATCAAAGAATCAGGCAAATAAATTTCGCAAAAATAAATTTGGGATTTTCTTGAAAGACGGTGTTAGTTTATTTGATAGAAATGGTAAATTTAAATACTATTCAAGGATTGGCGGTATTTTCCCATATACTAGACAAAATAGCAACGAATTCAGATACAACAATGAATTAATCGTCCCAAAAAGTGTCGGAAGTAATTTTTTGGTTTTAAATGATGATAATATCAAAAAAATGATAAATGAAATGCTCGGACAAAATTATGGTTGGGGCGGAGAAAACGAGCTTAGAGATTGTTCGCTGTTTTTGAAAGATTTGTTTGCTTCGTTCGGATTATGGCTACCAAGAAATTCATCGTCTCAAGCAAATATCGGTATAGTGTATGATATAAGCCATTTAAGCAATGAAGAAAAAAAAGATTTCATAACTAGAAAAGCCACTCCTTTTGGGACATTGATTTATATGAAAGGGCATATTATGCTCTATGGCGGCAAAATCGACAATTCTTTGTTGGCTGTGCATGATTCTTGGGGCATAAGGACAAAAGACAACAAAAGAGCAATGATTGGTAAAATAGCAATTACAGATTTAGAAATCGGTAAAGAGCATTCTCAAATAGATGAAAAATCCTTGCTATTATCAAAAATCAAATCTATAAATGTGCTTGTGCCTGATA
>JAGAZK010000189.1 GCA_017940085.1 Campylobacter sp. | reverse complement strand
GTAAATTTGCCTACTTGCCGTATCTAAATTCCGGTATTTTTACCAAACAAGAGATTGAAAAAACGCTAGAAATAAACCAGCTAGAAAACGGCGCAAAAATCCAAATTTACCAAGCCACGAGCCTTTATGATGAAAATCACAAAAAACGCACAGGTGAAACGCCATTTTTAGAGTATTTATTTGAGTTTTTAGACGGCTTCGACTTTGGCGAGAGCCACAGCGACGAGAGCAAGTCAGACTTGATTAGTTCGGCAGTTTTAGGACAGGTTTTTGAGCGACTAAACGGCTACAAAGACGGCTCGTTTTATACACCAAGCTTCATTACTAGCTATATGTGTAAGCAAAGTATCGATAAAATCGTATTAGAGAGATTTTCTCTCAAATTTGGCACAAATTTGGCAAATTTGGACGATTTGGAAGATGAAATTCGCTCATTTGTGCGTAATTCTAACGACAGAAGCAAGGCTTATGCCGAGCTAAACGCCGAGATTGACACGCTAAAAATCTGCGACCCAGCCGTAGGAAGCGGTTATTTTCTAGTTTCAGCGTTAAATTATATAATCGCCCTTAAATCTCGTCTTGGAATACTTAGCGATGAAAACGGCAAAATTCTAAAAGCCGAGATTTCTTACGAATTTGATGAGCTAAAAATTTGCGAATTTGACGGCAGTGTTTTTAAATACTCTCGCCCAAAAAGTGCCGATGAAGCAGGGCAGATTATCCAAAAAACGATATTTAACGAAAAAGCTAAAATCATCGAAAACTGCCTTTTTGGCGTAGATATTAACCCAAATTCTTGCGAAATCGCCCGTTTAAGGCTTTGGATAGAACTGCTTAAAAGCTCGTATTTTACGGACTTTGCTCCCGACCCGTTTAAACAAAACGCCCTTGAAACTCTGCCAAATATCGATATAAATATCAAGTGCGGAAATTCGCTCGTGTCGTATTTCGCCCTAAATCGCAAATTTTCTATCCCAAATATTGCTCATCGCATAAATTTATACAAGCACAGCGTAAGCCTGTATAAAGCAGGTCTTAGCGATAAAGCAAGGATAGCAAATGATATAAAAAATTTGCAAACAACCTTTAAAAATCTCTGTTTTGCCAACGAATACCAAGCCAAAATCGACAAATTCAAAAAGGCGTGTGAAGCATACTCGCAAACTCACGGCGATTATTTGGCAAAGGACGATTTGCGAGTGGCTAGGTTCGTATCAAATTCGTTTTTTGTGGATTTGGACGAAGAGAGTGCCAAAAAAGACTTTGACAAGCTCATCAAACTGCACGATGAAACTTTTAGCCTTGATACTCTAACGCCTTTTGAGTGGCGATTTGAATTCCCTGAAATTTTGGACGAAAACGGCGATTTTGTAGGATTTGACCTTATCATCGCAAATCCGCCGTATATGCAAGTGCCAAAGGGAATTTTTCCGCTTAGATTTTTTCCGTATTCAGAAGGCAAAGACAAAGGCAAACAAAACACTTATAAAGTCTTTATAGAACAGGCTTATAATCTCGTTAAAGATGGCGGAGAAGTCGCACTAATCACGCAAAGTTCTATTATGTGTGATTTGAGTGCGACCTATACAAGAGAGCTTTTGCTAACCAAAACGCAAATCGAGCAATTTGTCGAATTTCCAAAAAATATTTCAATTTTTACAAATGTTATTCAAGGTGTTTGTAT
>JAGAZK010000188.1 GCA_017940085.1 Campylobacter sp. | reverse complement strand
TAAATCAAAATAATCAATCAAAACCCGCCTTAAATCAAATCTTGCAGCGTCGTTTATATTGTGAGCATTGTTTGGAAAAATTTGATTTTTGTAGATAAATTTAGCACCCCTTTGGTCTATGATTTTGTCAAATTTATCTTTAAGCTTCAAATTTAATGTATTTTGGGCGTTTTTTAATTCATTTAAATTTGATTTTATCGCTTGAGTATCTTTTGTGGCTTCGTTTTTCTCAAAATCTTTTTGGGCTGCTATTTGAGTTAGGTTTAAAATTTGCTCATCTTTTTTGCTAATAGTATTTGAAAATGAGCTATCTTTTGATGTGATAATACCGACATTTTCGTTGATTTTGTCAATATTAAAGTTCATATTTTTTTTATAATACTCAAAAGCATTTCTAAAAGCAATCCAATCGGCTGTTTTTAAAGAATTGATTCTCGTGATAAATTCATTGATTATTTGCTCTTTTTTGGTCAAATTTTCATTTAGATAAACGACAGCTTCTTCTTCTTTGGCAATATTGTCTTTGATGATATTTAAGTCATTTTGGTTCATATAATACTTAGCTACAACAAGCCCAATAATCATAACAAAAACAAAAAATAAGCCCAAGATTAGATTAGCATAAGCTATCCAAAAACTGCTTGATTCGCTATTTTGTTTCATTTTTTGTCTTCAATCTCTTCTGGGATTAAGAGATCATAAACCACATCAGAATCATCTACCACTTCTCGCTCTACTGTTTCTACAGTCGCTGGTTTGGTATATTTTTTAGATGATTTTTTGGCATCTTTTGGTAAATCTTGCAAAATTTCTTTAGCTACTTTTGGCTTTTGTTTATCGGCTAAAATTTCTTCTAAATTTATTATATTTTGGCTAAAAGCGATGATTGCTTTTTCTAGTTTTGCAAATTTTTCATCACTTAGGCTTTGAGCTCTATTGTATTGTTCGCTAAAATTTAATTGAATTTGGCGTAAATTTTGATTAAACGAATAAATCGCATTTACTATATCGCTATGGACTTTTGCTAAATCTTTTTGGTCTTTTTGTGCTTTTGCTATATCGCTCATAGTGTGTTTGATATGTTCAGCACTTATTTTGACAGCATTTTCTTCATTGTCTATGAGTTTCATAAAATTGCTAAATTTTCTCTCAACTGCATTGTCGAGTTCTTTGAAAAACTCTTGATTGCTTACATATTCAAATACTTTGCTTACTTTTGTAAAACTTGATAAAGTTTCTTTCAAATACGCATAATTTAAATCTTTTTCGTCCCAAAAAAATGATTGAGTTGCGGTTTTTTGGCGATTGATAAGTTTTTGAAATCTACTAAAACCGCTTTTTTCAAAAAATACCCACCAAAGCCCCAAAAATACTCCATAAATCGCCAAATAAAAAGCCGATGAAATATTTTTTAACAAATTTGAAATCTCAAATTCCAAAGCAACGGCATCTGTGCTTTTGAAATCTGGTAAATTTATACAAATTGACAAAAATGTCCAAAATATACCAAGCATCGGAAATATCCATGAACCGATACTCGCATAGCTATCACTTCTGACATCACTTACATAAGAAGCTACAAAATCATCAAATTTCGCATTTGATTTTGTTTCTTTTGATATTGTGATTAAATTTTTTAAAATATAGTCTTTGAGATCTTTTTGGAAATTATTTTTTTTGCGTTCAAACCTAAAACAGCCAAACTCAGCACTATGTCTAGCAAACAAAAACACAAAAAATAGCATTACAACAAGACCTAAAATAACTTCAAATTTAGCATTGTCTTTGTTTAAATGAAGTAACAAAAACAAAACAAAAACCAAAAGCGGGAGAAAGATTATTTTTAAATATACAAAAAACTCAATTCTATTTGTATTTTCAGGGATTTTAAAATCCCTTAAAAGCTCATTATCCATGCTAATCCTTGCTTAAATCAATACTAATTTTTGTTTATGCAATTTAAATTTTCATAAGCTTCTAAAAGCCTTTTTGCCATAAATTCTTCGCCACATCTTAACCATTTGCGAGGATCATAATATTTTTTGTTTGGTTTATCATCGCCCTCAGGATTGCCGATTTGAGCTTGCAAATAGCCACGATTTTTAAGCTCATAATCTCTCACGCCGTCCCAAAAAGCCCATTGTGTATCTGTGTCAATATTCATTTTTATCACACCATAACTCACAGCGGCTTTTATATCGCTCTCATCACTTCCACTTCCGCCATGAAATACAAAACTTACTGGTTTATCATCTGTGAGATTAAATTTGTTTTTTATATATTCTTGAGAATTTTTTAGAATTTCTGGTCTTAATATAACATTTCCTGGTTTATAAACTCCATGCACATTGCCAAAACTCGCTGCAATGCTAAATTTATCGCTAATCTTGCCTAATTCATCATAAGCAAAAGCTACATCTTCTGGCTGAGTATAGAGCTTGGCATTATCGACATTTGTATTATCTACTCCATCTTCTTCACCACCTGTTACTCCAAGCTCAAGCTCCAAACAAATATCAAGTTCGCTGAGTTTTCGTAAATATTCTTTGCAAGTTGAGATATTTGATTCTAGGCTTTCTTCGCTAAGATCAAGCATGTGAGAAGTAAATAAAGCTTTGCCAAATCTAGCTTTGTATTCAGTATTTGCAACAATCAACCCGTCTATCCAAGGCAAAAGTTTTCTTGCAGCATGATCAGTATGGACAATCACAGGCACACCATAATGTTCAGCGACTAATCTTACATGATTTGCTGCACTTACAGCTCCTAAAACATCAGCTGCCCCACCACAAGCTTTACCTGCCCAAAATGCGGCTCCGCCATTGCTAAGCTGGATAATGACTGGAGAATTTGCTCTCTTAGCAGCTTCTAAAACTGCATTTAATGAGTTTGTTCCTACTACATTTACAGCAGGAATTGCGAAATTTTCACTTTTTGCGTAATAATAGAGCTTTAGAGCATCGCTACCGCTCAAAACTCCCGGTTTTACTATGTCTAAAGCTCCCATTATTTATCCTTATTTGTATTCGATTTTTGCTTTTGATTTTAGAGAATCTAGTGTTTTAGATACTGATGAAGAAAGTTTTTCTTCTTTTAGTCTGTGAGTTATAGATTCTTTTACTTGATCAAAAGGCACTGTTGATTTTGCTTTTGCGTCTTGTTTGTAGATGATATGATAGCCAAAATTTGATTTTACTACACCTGAAATTTGACCTTTTTTGAGTTTGAAAGCTGCATCACCAAATTCTGGAACCATTTGAGTTTTGCCAAACCAGCCAAGTTCTCCACCATTTACAGCTGAGCCTTGATCGATTGATTTTGACGAAGCAATTTCAGCAAATTTCTTTTCCAAAGCTTCACCTTTTAGGTTTTTGAGTTCTTTTAAAATCTCTTCTGCTTCGCTTTGTTGAGCTACTAAGATATGTTTAGCACGAACTTGCTCAGGAGTTACGAATTGTTCTTTGTTTTTGTCGTAGAATTTTTTAGCATCACTATCGCTAATTTTGATAGAATCAAATTGTTTTTTCATCCAAACACTTACAAGTAGATTTTCCTTCATATCTTCAAGAGCTTTTTGGTATTCTTTTGATTCGTTGATTTTTTCTTTTTTTGTTTGAGCTATGATGAGTTGTCTTTCGATAACTTTATCTACCAATGATTTTTTGATATTATCAGGTAATTTATCTAATTCGGCTTTGTTATTACCCAAAAGTGGAGCTAGATCTTGATCTGTGATTTCTACTCCATCTACTGTGGCTAAAACAGCAGCATTTAAGCTCAAAGAGCCAACTAAAGCTAAAGCTAAAACGGTTTTTTTCATTTGTTTTCCTTTGTATAAAGATTAGCTTGGGATTATATCAAAACCTAGTTAATAAAGAATAAAAATTTATTCAAATTTGATTAAATTTAGCTAGAATTACAAAATGCTAAACAAAAAAGATATTTTAAAAGTCAAAACTTTGTTTTTGGAGCATTTTAAAGACGCTTCAAGCGAGTTAGTATTTAAAAACAATTATGAATTAATCGTATGCGTGATACTTTCAGCCCAATGCACAGACAAACGAGTAAATTTAATCACTCCGGCACTTTTTGAAAAATACCCAAGCGTATTTGACCTAGCAAATGCCAAACTCTCCACACTCAAAAATCTAATCCAAACTTGCAGTTTTTTTAACAACAAAGCTAGTAATTTAATCCAAATGGCAAAAGCTGTGGTGGATAAATTTGGCGGCGAGATTCCATTAAATGAAAAAGATTTATTAAGTCTTGCTGGGGTTGGGATTAAAACTGCTCATGTAGTTTTAATCGAAGCTAAGGGTGCAAATTTTATGGCTGTGGATACGCATGTTTTTAGG
This sequence comes from Campylobacter sp., assembly GCA_017940085.1. Taxonomy (GTDB): domain Bacteria; phylum Campylobacterota; class Campylobacteria; order Campylobacterales; family Campylobacteraceae; genus Campylobacter. Next base: position 2,566 of record JAGAZK010000188.1, on the reverse strand, counting down.
GTCTCTCATAGATTAAATTTAACCACTGCCAAAACTCCAGAGCTTGCCGATAAAGAATTAACCAAGCTTTTCAAAACAGATCTAAATCGCCTTCATCAAGCTATGATTTGGTTTGGCAGACAAACTTGCAAAGCTATAAATCCAAAATGTGATGAGTGTTTTTTAAATCAAATTTGCCCCTCATTTGGTAAATTTAATTAAATTTATTCAAATTTAGTCCAAAATTTAATCAAATTTATTCAAATTTAATAAGCAAATTTAATCAAATTTAGATTATTTCTACAAAATTTATTCAAAAAAAAGTCGCTATAAAAATTTATAGCGACTAAAATTAGGTGTGGATAAATTAATAACTTATGCGTCTTTTGCCGGTGCTTGTTTTATTAGATTCAAATCCCAAAACTTCACCCTCATCTCCAGCGCCATGCCAAGTGGCTGCTTTTGGAGCTGTTTTGGATAATTCGACAATAAAAGGAACAAAAGGATCTGTTGGAGGCACACCGCTACTTCCTGGAATATTAGTGAAATCTTCACTACTTATCAAGACATCAGTTGGTTCGCCATTTAAAAGTGGTGTTGCTTTTAGATTATACACATCTTGTTGTGGGCTAAAAGGCACTTGGCTAAAGTCTTTACTGTATGTTAATTTTTGGATTGAATAAGGATAAGCTTTGCTTTTGTCCAATCTAACACCACCATTTATATCAAGCCCAGATTGGACAATCTCAAAACCATACACAGAGTTTAACACACTTGCTTGATTTGCATAATCTAGATTAACAAAATAATTATTTGCCGCTCCTGATGGTTGCACCGTGCTTACTACAAGCGGATACAATTTATCGCAATTTACCAAATTACAATACACAGCATAATACGAATCAGACTCGAAATCAAAAGGAGTTTTAGTAACTGTATGTGTTTGTTTAGGCACAAACAATCTTCCATAGAAAAATGTAGCTTTGCCAACAGGTTTGCTTGTAACTGGTTTTTGAGTTACCGGGTCTATGATAACTCCACTATCTGAAGGCAATTTTATTAAAGATTCGTTTGTGATATGCTCTTTAAATCCAAACCCAAAATCATCTCCTACTACTGGTTTTGGATTTATTGGATTTTGTGGGTCTCTGCCAAAATTTGCTCCTGTGCTAACCAAAACTTTTCCGTCTTTAAACGCATCTCTTAAAATACTAAAATTAGCTTCTTTGGCTGTGGTAAGTATGATTGTAGAATTGCCTTCTGCCTTAAATAAACTAGCATCTTGAGTATTTAAAGTAAGCTTGATACCACTCACATCGACATTAGTTAGTTTTAGGCTCAAATTCATATCATTTGCAAAACCTCTAATCGGAGCTTTGTAGCTTCTTTGATATATTGGTTTGAGATCGCCTGAGGTATAGGCTTTGGCGACTGTTTTAGCACCATCTCCATTGTATGCAGTCATATCTAGATCGAGTTTGGCATAGATTGAATTATTTTTGTCCAAATTATCATAATATGTCATATTTGCAAAATAATCTTTAGCTGTGTGGGATACTTCAAATTTAGCTGGAGCAAAATTATACCAAAAATCCCCAGACATTTCATCGCTTTTAGTATTAGTATATCCTTGAGTATAAAATTCTTGTGGTAAATTTGCATATTCTTCAGTCAAAGTCGAACTCGCATAAGAACCATATAATTCATTTCCAAGATAAGCTTTTGGATAAGTAATAACTCTATCATCAGCACTTAGAGATTTTGGTTTTTCTATCAAAACCAAATCGCAACCAATTTCACCTTGCCATACAGGGACATTCATATTTGATTTATCAAGTCTGCCAGTAAATTTACTCTTTATGTGTGTTGTATTGTGGAATTGACCTTTTTTACAACCCGGAGTTGATATTTTGCCAAGTGTATCGTCTATGATTTTGATAAAAGTTGGAGCTGAATAGTCATATTTAAATACTTTGCCATTTTTATCTGAGCCAGTATATAGATACCCAATACCATTTTTAAACTCTACTTTGGCTTTGACATCTTTTATACACAAATCTTGCACACCGCTCATAATCGTAGCATCAACAGTTCTATTATAGCCTTTGACAACTTTTCCGTCCGCATCTACTGCTAAGAAATTGTGAGCTAAATTTATTGGATTTGCTTTTTGGTAGCCTTCGTTTTTAGATTTGTCTATTTGATACCCAAGTCCTGCAACTGGAGATTCATCAAATACCACGCAATCTTTTGAAGCACAATCTCTATAAAACTCCACGCCACTTTGATTTTTTAGATTAGGATTTTCCTCTATATCATTTACGATAATTCTATCAGGTCTAGCTTTGAAATTAACTGTGTGAGTTTCTCCTTCTTCTTTGACGGTAGCGACTAAATTATCATAATCAACACCTTCTACATTGTGAATTTTGAAATCATACACGACCAAAGCTGCAGGTTGCCAAACAGCACTATCCATATCATTTGGTCTTTCATGCACTTGAACTCCACAACTAATTGCTTTTCTTACAAGCTCATCTCCGTATGATTTCAAAGAACTATCAGCTCTTGCATTTGGAGCTGCTGT
>JAGAZK010000187.1 GCA_017940085.1 Campylobacter sp. | reverse complement strand
AAGTAATAAAAACAAAGAAAACACATTTGCTATTCCACCGCCCATTGCAAGAGCATAAACGATCGTAGCAGATCCACCATTTACAGCCAAAATAAAAGCTGGAATCAAATGCAAATCAGCCACCAAAGAACTCGCAAAAAGCTCAGCTGAGAGCATATTTCTGACACCAACTTTAAGCAAAGTCGAGATCAAATTTATACTAGCTGCTATAAAAAGTGTGATTTCATTTTGATCGTATAAAAATCCTGCTGTCGTAGTCAGGCTCATAAGAGCAAAAAAAGTATAAGAAACTCTTCCCCAGTTCATTTTTTCTCCTTAAACCGTGCCTTTTTCATACATTGCACGAATTTTTTCTTTTTCTTTTTTGCGTTTTTCAATCTCGCTTAAATGAACCCTATATTTTGGAATATCAAATTTAAACCACACAAGCATAGGGGCTGAGATAAATATAGAACTAAATGTTCCTATGATGATACCTACTAACATTATAGATGAAAATCCGTGTATCATATCTCCACCAAAGAAAAATAATGTCAAAACAGTAAGTAGCGTAGTAACTGAAGTCATTGTCGTGCGTGAAAGCGTAGCTGAGACAGATTCGTTTATCACGCGATTTACTTCATTTGATTTACTTACTCTTATACCTTCTCTAATGCGGTCAAATATGATAATAGTGTCATTTAGCGAGTATCCAATAATTGTCAAAATCGCAGCTAAAGTGTCTAAATTTACATCAATTCTTAATAAACTTATAAATCCAAGAGCAATCAAAACATCATGAACTTCGCCCAAAATCGCTGCAATTGCAAATCTCCACTCAAAACGAAATGCTATATAAGCCAAAATCAATACCAAAGACACACTAAGTGCCATAATGCCTTTTTGGCGAAGCTCACTTCCTACTTTTGGACCTACAACATCTACTCGTCTTACTTCAAAATTGCCAGTATCACTCAAAAGCTCACTTACCACAGCAGCAGGATTTGAACCTATGTTATCACTTGATCCTGAATAGCGAATCACAATCTCTTCATCTGAGCCAAATTCAGTTACACTCGCATTTTTTAGAATCTCATTTGTATCAAATTTAGCTCTAATTTCATCAAGCGGTGCTGGTTTGTCATAGCGAATTTGGATCAAAGTCCCACCAGCAAAGTCAATTCCATAATTTAAACCCCTTGTTGTGAGCAAAAATACAGAACCTATCATCAATACACTAGAAATAGCAAAAAACAAAAGCTTTTTGCTCATAAAATTATATACTTTTCCACTATCAAATATTTGCATTGTTTGCCTTTATTTTATAACCAAACCAAAGTTTTGTATTGCCAGTTTTTTGAATTTTATCAGCGACAAAATCAAACATTCCGTGTGTGCCTATGATTGCTGTGAGCATAGAAGCAATAATACCTATGCCAATAGTTACGGCAAATCCTTTTACAGGTCCTGTCCCATAAGCATACAAAGCTACAGAAGTTATAAGCGTGGTCAAATTTGAATCTATAATCGCACTCATAGCATTTGCATAACCTTTTTCTATGCTTTTTTGTATGCTATGACCTGCTTTTAATAATTCTCTAATTCTTTCGTTTATAATGACATTTGCATCTACTGCCATACCCACTGTCAAAACAATACCTGCCATACCAGGAAGTGTCAAAGTCGCACCAAATAATGCCATTACAGAAATCAAAAGCAAAATATTTGCGATCAATGCAATATTTGCAAATATTCCAGCTAGTCCATAAACCAAAATCATACAAAGCACTACCAAAACAGCCCCACCTATCAAGGCTGCCATACTTTGATCTATACTTTGCTGACCAAGACTTGGACCGACACTTCTTTTTTCTAGCATTTTAACAGGAGCCAAAAGTGCTCCACTTCTTAAAGCAATAGCAATATCATGAGCTTCTTCTACACTAAATCCACCGCTAATTTGACCGCTTCCCCCACCTATTCTTTCATTTATCACAGGAGCTGAATAAACTTTGCCATCAAGCACAATCGCAAGTCTTTTGCCTACATTTGCACCAGTAAAATCACCAAAAATTCTAGCTCCTTCGGCATTTAGCGAAAAGCTAATAATAGGCATTGTTGTTTGTTGATCAAAAGCCACTCTAGCATCTACAAGCATACTCCCGTCAAGCACTGGAATATCTTTGATAGCATATTTTATTTGATTATTTTTTGCATCTGGATAAATCACATCACCATAAGCCGCAGCTTCTTCTGGCGTCATAACATTTGCTTGATCTTGTCTTTTTTCATCAAGTGCCATAAGCTGTAAATGAGCAGCTTTTGCGATCAAATCTCTAGCTCTTTGCTCATCTGCTTCGCTTTTGATACCTGGAAGTTCGACCAAAATATTATCTTTGCCTTGTTTTGCCACAGTTGGTTCAGCTAAGCCAAATTGATCAAGTCTGTTTCGTATCGTCTCGACAGCTTGTTCTATTGCGTATTGTGTCGTAGCTAGTTTTTCTTGATCGGTTAAATTTATCTCATAATTTAAGCCGTCTTTTGTAATATTTAGACCAGTGATTGTTTTTAGCATATCATCGATTTTGTGCATATCATCTTCGTCTATAACGCTAAATTTGATAAATTCATCATTTGCTTTTAGTCCGTCTATCAAAATATCGTTTTTGGTAGTATAATATCTAATCCCAGAAGCGATAGATTTGACTTTTGAAGCAATTGCTGCTTCAGTTTCCACACCAAGCAACATATGAAGTCCGCCTTGCAAATCAAGACCTAAGTTTATCTTGTGTCCAGAGTTCGTCTGCAAAAAACTTGGCATAGAAAAACCTATCCCAAAAAGCAAAGCTACAACTAAAATAATCAATCTATAAGTAGTCGCTGCTTTACGCATTATTCTCGCTCTTTTCAGTTTTTTCTATTTTTCTAGCTACAAAGCTTCTGTCAAGTCTAACAATTATTTCATCATTAAGCTTAACTTTGATAAAATCATCTTCAGGTTTTACGACTTCGCAAAACAAACCGCCATTTGTTACGATTTTATCACCTTTTTGAAGTGAATCAATCATATTTTTGTGCTCTTTTTGTTGTTTTTGCTGAGGTCTTATAATCAAAAAATAAAAAATCGCAAAAATAACGATTAGAGGTAACAATGAAGCAAATAAATCTCCGCCACTTTGCATGTAAATCCTTTGTAAAAAATTTGAAAGCCTATTTTACTCCAAGTTTCATAATAAAAGGCTTTATTAATTCAATTTTGCTATCTGCTTTTATTTTTTTGGCTTTGTTTGAGATTAAATTTTTACAAATTTTTGGCTGTATTTGTGGAGTGTTTGGGATTTATAAATTGCTTGGAGAAATTAGACAAATTTATTTTTGGAGTGGATTTTTTGTAGGGATTTTGTGGTTTTATTGGATGAGTTTTAGTTTGATTTATTTTGAATTTGCTTATTTAATACCACTTGAAATTATTGGAATTGGGCTTGTTTATGGACTAATTTTTTGGTTTTGTGGATTTTTCAAAAACCAAATTTGGCAAATTTTGGGATTATTTTTTGTAAGTTTTATCCACCCTTTTGGATTTAATTGGCTAAATTTTGCTTTGTTTTTCATAGATACGCCGTTTGCTCCGTCATTTTGGACACTTGGGGGTGTGATTTTGGCTTTGGGATTAATCAAACAAAATATCAAATTTGGCTCAGTTTTACTCGTTTGTATGCTTGGTTTTTCGGTATTTAGCAAACAAAGCACTTCAAATTTGCTTCCTTTTGAGATTAAACTTATACAAAGCCAAGTTAGCCAACTTACAAAATGGAAAAAATCCGAGCTAAATGACCAAATAAAAGCAAATTTAGATCAAATTTATGAATTAAATAATGAAAATTTAGGACTTATAGTTTTCCCAGAGACTGCATTTCCACTTTATCTAAATCAAGAAACTCAATTAAACGATATTTTAAAACAATTATCGCTCCAAACGCCGATAATCACGGGAGCTTTGGCTTATGAAAACAATCTTGTATATAATTCTGCGTATTTATTTTCAAATGGTCAAATGCAAAGATTTGATAAAGTTATTTTAGTGCCTTTTGGCGAAGAAATTCCGCTTCCTAAAACGCTTCAAAATTTAATAAACAAAATATTTTTTGACGGGGCTAGTGATTTTAGTGCCGCTCAAACTCCAAGCGATTATGAAATAGACGGCATCAAAATACGAAATGCGATTTGTTATGAAGCCACAAGATACGAAATTTATAAAGACAATCCAAAATTTGTAGTAGCAATATCCAATAATGCGTGGTTTAAGCCTAGCACAGAACCAGTTTTGCAAAAACTTTTGATGAAATATTATGCTTACAATTTTGGCACGACTATTTATCACGCTGCAAATGGTAGCAAAAGCGAAATAATCACGCCATAATTAAATTTAGTGTAAATTTAGTATCTCACTCGCTATACAATGACTAAATTTGTGCGTTTTTACGGGTTAAACACAAATTTAATCTATTAATTCTAATAATCTATCAATATGATAAGAAAGCTCAGGATTGTATGCGATATAATCTTTTGGATTGGTTATTTTATGGGTATTTTGCGATTTCATTTTATCAGCTAAAAATAATGAATTTACCAAAGTTTCAGGCTTATTTCTATCAAAAAATAGCCCGTCGCTATCTTTTATAATTTCTGTGCAACCACAAGTCGTAGCAAAAATCGTTTTTGTCCCACAAAGCACACTTTCAACGCCCACAAGCCCAAAAACTTCGTAAATAGAAGCCAAAATAGTGAAATCAACCGCATTATAAACTTCTGACATATTTTTTATAAAGCCCAAATTTATGATTAAATCATTTGCATTAGCAGGTTTTTTACCGCAAACTGCGATTTTAATAGGATTTTTTAAATTTTTTTGTATAGACTGCACAACTTCAATAATCAAATCCAAGCCTTTGAGATTGTGATTTGCGGACGGGAAAAGCAATATATTTTCATTGTCTTTAAATCCAAATTTTTTGCGTAATTCTTGGCGTTTTTCATTTGAAAGTATATAAAAATTTGCACTATCCACAGGCGGATAAATAGTGAAAATTTTGTTTTTGTCAATTTTATAAAATTCTTGCAATTCATTTGCTGTTTTTGCTGAGTGTGCTATGATTTTTTTGGCAGTTTTATATGCACAAATACCTCTTTTGATTATCATTTTGTCTTTTAAAGTGGGTTTTCTTTTTGTAGCTCTCAAAAACCCCAAATGATTGCCACAGCAAATCAAAATATCAGCATTATCGACTAAATTTACACAGATTAATTTTTGATCTTTTTGCAATTTTTTTTGTAAATTTAAATTAAAAAATCCATATCGCAATTGAGTAATTGGAAATTGCATAATTTTATAAGTAGGACAAAGAGAGCTAAATTCAGGCGAAATTTTCATCGCAAACACACTTGGCGTGATTTGTTTTTGGATCAAACCTTGCACTAGATCAAATACATATCGCTCCATTCCGCCAGAACGCTGAAATTTATCCGTAGAAATCGCAATTTTCATTATTTTTTCCTAAATTAAATTTAGTTTTCAGAGTTTTCAGGCGGTGTTGCAACACCAGAAGCAATAGCTGTGAAAATAACATCTGTCGAGCTATTTACCGCAGTTTCAACAGAATCTTGAATTACGCCGATTATAAAGCCAATTGCTACAACTTGCATTGCAATATCGTTTGAAATTCCAAATAATCCACACGCCAAAGGAATAAGAAGCAGCGAACCACCCGGAACCCCACTAGCACCACAACCACCAAGTGCAGCAACCACACAAAGCAAAAGAGCCGTGCCAAAATCAACCGAAATTCCTAATGTATTAGCTGCTGCTAACGCCATTACGGCAATTACCACAGCTGCTCCACCCATATTTATAGTAGCTCCTAATGGTATAGAAATCGGGTAAAGCTCTTCATTAACCCCAAGCTTTTTACATAAATTTAAATTCACAGGTATATTTGCGGCTGAGCTTCTAGTGAAAAACGCCGTAATTCCGCTTTCTTTAAGGCAAGTAAATACTAGCGGATAAGGATTTTTCTTTGTTATAACAAAAACAATGATAGGATTTACAACCAAAGCCACAAAAACCATAGCCACCACCAAAACAACTACGATTCTAGCATATCCTACTAATGCTTGTAAGCCTGTTTCATAAACGGTAGCACAAACCAAGCCAAAAACACCAATAGGTGCTAATTGGATTATAAATTGCACGACTTTTGTTAAAGCTTCGCTTACATCGCCAAAAAAATTCTTTGTTTGCTCACCAGCATATCTTAGCGTAACACCAAGTGCAACCGCCCAAGCGATAATGCCGATATAATTTCCGGTAGCAATAGCGTTAATTGGATTATCTACAACTTTAAAAAGCAAATCTTTTAACACAACCAAAACGCTAACAGGTGCTGGGCGATCTACTCCTTCGATACCCATTAAAGCAAGTTCGGTAGGAAATAAAAAGCTAAAAATAACTCCCGTGCAAGAAGCTAAAAAAGTGCCTACTAAATATAAAATGACAACTTTTTTTAAGCCTGTTCCGCCACCGCTAAATTCTTTATTTACGATTGCGCTTAAAATCAAAATAAATACCAAAATCGGAGCAACCGCTTTTAAGGCACCTACAAAAAGATTTCCTAGAAGTCCGGCAAATCCTGCTGCTCCGTTTAATGGTTCTGAGTTTATACTTTGAGCCACAAAACCCAAAATCGCACCCAAGACCAAGCATACCACAATGCGTGTTATAAGGCTTTTGTCCATATATTTATTTACAAGTTTTTGAAAATTCATGTTTATCCTTTTTTTGCAAGATTTAAAATATATCAAAATTTTGTTAAAGTTTTATTTAAATTTGCGAAAAAATTTAGAGCAAATTTGCCGTTTTATTCAATCAAATTTAAAAGTTAAATGCTAAAATTGCAAAGAATTTTTTAAAAAAGGTAAATTTATGTATTTATTTACAAGCGAAGTCGTAAGTCCAGGTCATCCTGATAAATGTGCCGATATTATCGCAGATAGCATTGTTGATAAAATTTTAATGCAAGATAGCAAAGGTAGAGTTGCCACAGAAGTTTTTGTCGCAGGAAAACACATAGTAATCGGCGGAGAAGTCAATGCAAAAGTAGATTTTACGCACGATGATTACCGCCATATCGTAAAAAACGCACTTGCCGAGATTGGATATTTTGACAATCCATATTTTACAAGAGAGCAATGTTTGCACCCGCAAGATTTGCAAGTCGATGTTTTTGTAAATCAACAAAGCCCTGATATTAATCAAGGTGTGGATCAAGAAAGCGGTGAAATAGGTGCAGGCGATCAAGGCATAATGTTTGGTTTTGCAAGCTCGGAGTGCGAAAATTTAATGCCGGCAGCCATTACTTACGCAAGGCTTCTTTGCGATAAAGTTTATGCCTACGCTAAGGCAAATCCACACGAACTTGGCGTGGATATTAAAACGCAAGTTACGATTGATTACGGCAGCAAAGATAATTTTGAAAATTGCCGTCCGCAAAGCATACACACTATCGTAGTTAGCGCACCTTGCGTGGAGAGCATGGATATAAATACAGTTCGCGCACTAATCGGCAAACTTATCGATGAAGCAGGACTTCCTGCAAATTTATACAACAAAGAAAAAACGATAATTTATATCAACCCAACAGGTCGCTATGTAAATCACAGCTCACTTCATGATAGCGGTTTAACTGGACGCAAACTAATCGTAGATAGCTTTGGCGGATACTCTCCGATCGGCGGCGGCGCACAATCAAGCAAAGACTATACAAAGGTCGATCGCTCTGGGCTTTATGCAGGGCGTTGGATAGCTAAAAATATAGTTGCCGCAGGACTTGCGAAAAAATGCGTAGTCCAACTAAGCTATGCAATAGGCGTTGCAAAGCCAACTTCTGTTAGCGTAGATACTATGGGAACTTATGCCAATGGCGTTGATGATGAAATTTTATCAAATTTTGTTATGGAAAACTTCCCGCTAACTCCAAAATGGATAACACAAAAATTTGGTCTAGATAAACCAAGTGTTGATACATTTTTATATGCAAAAGTGGCAGCACTTGGACAAGTTGGAAATCCTAGTTATCCATGGGAAAAGCTTGACGGGGTCAGTATTTTTAAAAATATGGTATCAAATTTAAAAAAATAAAGTATTTAAGGAGATAAAATGGCTGGATTTTTCAAAGAATTTAAAGAATTTGCTGTAAAAAGCAATGCAATTGATATGGCTGTGGGCATTATAATTGGTGCTGCATTTGGTAAAATCGTGGATTCTATGGTCAAAGACATTATTATGCCACCTTTTGGCTGGATAATGGGAAAAGTTGATTTTAGCAATCTTTACTTGTCGTTGCCAGTAGAAGGCAAAATCGAAACTTATGCTTCGCTTGAAGCTGCTAAAGCTGCTGGGGCAGTTACTATAAACTATGGCGTTTTTATCAATACTTTGATTAGTTTTTTGATTGTGGCATTTTGTGTGTTTTTGATGATAAAGGCTATAAACAAACTCAAATCAAATTTAGAGCCAAAAGCTGATGAAAGTGTGGCTGAGCCTACTACAAAACAATGCCCAAAATGTTTTAGTGAAATTTCTATAAAAGCTACTAAGTGTCCGCACTGCACGGCAGATATTTAAATTTAATTTGACTAAATTTAATTAAATTTAGTCAAATTTGATTAAATTTAATATTCATCAAAATACGATTTTATCAAATTTATATCTTTGGTTTTGGCTAAAATACAAGCAAGTAAAATCCTAGCTTTTTGTGGATTTAAATTATCAGCTTTGATAAAATCATTGTTTTCGCCATTTTGAGTAAGATTGCCAGAGCCTGTGCGTGATGATAAAATCACGATTTTACCGCTATTTTCAAATCGCTTTAAATCTGCTAATAATTTTTTATTTAAATTACCATTTCCAAGCCCAGCGACCACAATTCCATCAAATTTACTTAAATCAAAATCCAAATCAAAATCTTGATAAGCATAGATTAGAGCGACTTTTGAGAGTTTTTTGATATTGTGAAATTCGCTCAAAAAAGTGTGTTTTCTAAGTGGATTTAGATAAATTTTTGCTTCTTTTTTTTGATTAAATTTACCCACGACACCGATTTTGCCAGTATTTAAAGATGAAAAAGCATTTAAATTTGTTGTGTGGGTTTTGCTAATTTCTCTTGATGAATGAATCTCGCCGTTAAATACGACCAAAACGCCTTTTTTAATCGCTTGATCAGAACTCGCTGTGATTATTGCATCTATTATGTTGTTTGCTCCGTCCCAGCTAGGATCATCACTTGGTCTCATTGAGCCTGTTAAAACTACTGGTTTTTTCGTATTTAAAACCAAATTTAAAAAATAAGCACTCTCTTCTAAAGTGTCTGTGCCGTGCAAAATTACGATCCCGTCATAATCTTTGAGTGCATTTTGGGCTGTTTGTGCGAGTTTGAAAAGCAAATTTTCACTCATATCTTGCGAAGCTACATTGCAAACTTCAACACAAGAAATTTGAGCAAATTTGATTAAATTTGGCTCTAAATTTAATAAATTTGATACCAATTCATTTCCACTCAAAACTGCGGCTTTATAACCATTTGGCGTAATTTTTCCAGCGATTGTGCCACCAGTTGTCAAAATAGCGATTTTTTTCATTTTTTATCTTCTAAGACGGCTAAATTTTCATTATTTTCCAAAATAGGCGTTTTTAAATTTGCACTTTCTAAAAGTGGCATTTGCTCATCTTGCTCTATTTTTATGATTTTGTTTGTTTTAGCACCAAGTTCTTTAAAATTTTCAAGCTGTTTGCAAATATTGCCTTTACCTTTTAAAAGCTGATTTTGTGCGGTTTCATAGCTTGTATTGATTGTAGAAATATTATTGCCAATTTTTTCAAAACTATCCAAAAATACAGCAAATTTATCATATATTTTACCCGCTGCGATTAAAATTTTTAAAGCATTTT
>JAGAZK010000186.1 GCA_017940085.1 Campylobacter sp. | reverse complement strand
CCTTGCAAATCACGAAATTGGCACAAGAAATATGAATCAAATTCCCACAATAATCAACGCCGCTTTGCCTGTAATCATCAAAGTCATTGATCACACAAGCTGGAATAGATACAAGCTCAAATTTGGCGCGACCACGCTTTCTACGAAATCAATGGTGCCATTAGAAGTTGGGAGTGAGTATTTCGCAAATATCAATTCGCAAAATGGCGGAGTAATCAGCATCAATAGCCTTACTAAACGCCAAAATGATAATTATTTAGAAAATGGTATAGAATTAATTGAAAATTTACTCCAAAATGGCGATATTTCGTGGTTTAAAGATAAAATAAAAAACGAACTAATAAACTCAAAAAGCAGGAGTGAGTTTGAAATTTATTCACAAATGCTTTTAGCTTTAAAAGATGGAGTAATCAGTGTGCCATTTTTTTACGAAAATCGCTACTGCATTTGGCAAATCAAATTTGCTTCAAAAACGCAGTTTTATTTGATGTTTGGCTCATTTGCACCACTTTTAGCTTTTATTGAAAATGCTAAATTTAATAAAATAATCACGCCTTATTCTAGCTTTTCAAAAGCTTTAGGAAAAGCTTTGAAATGCGAATATTTGGTAGAAAAAATTGAGCCTTTATGGCAAAAAAAAGAAAATTTTGTGGATTTTAAGGGCTAAAATGAATCAATTAAACCATTTAGCTATTATTATGGACGGCAATGGCAGATGGGCAAAACAACGCTCCAAACTTCGCTCAAGCGGTCATGAAGCAGGTGCGAAATCTCTTGAAGAGATTGCGATTTTTTGTGCCAAAGAAGGGATTAAATCTCTTAGTTTGTATGCTTTTAGCACCGAAAACTGGAAACGCCCTAAGAGTGAAGTTGATTTTTTGATGAATTTATTAAGTAAATTTCTTAAATCCAAAGCCAAAATGTGCAAAGAAAATAATATTAAATTTAATGTTATTGGCGATATTTCGGCTTTTTCAAGCGAAATTCAAGACCAAATTTATTCTTTGAAATCAAAAACTAGCCTTAATTCGGGATTAAATTTAAATCTAGCCCTAAATTACGGCAGTCGTAATGAAATAGTAAGAGCTGTAAATTTAGCCTTAGAAAATGGAGAAAAAATCAGCGAAAATACGATAAATTCGCACCTTGATACAGCAAATTTCGGTGATATTGATTTGCTTATTAGAACTGGTGGCGAACAAAGACTTAGCAATTTTTTGCTTTGGCAAGCAAGTTACGCAGAACTCGTCTTTACGCCGACTCTTTGGCCTGATTTCACACCAAATGAACTAGAGCAAATTATACAAAATTATCAAAATATTCATAGAAAATTTGGAGGACTTTAATGGAATTTATTTATTTAATCACAGCTTTTATTTTTGGGATTTGTTTTGGATCGTTTTGCAATGTGATTATTTATAGAATGCCACTTGGAAAAAGCATTAATTTTCCAGCATCTCACTGCCCAAAATGCTCACATCAGCTTAAATTTTATCACAATATTCCATTGTTTTCTTGGGTTTTTTTGCGTGGAAGTTGTGCATTTTGCAAAGAAAAAATTTCCATTAGGTATCCTTTGGTGGAGTTTTTTGCTGGGATTTTAGCAATTTTAGCTGTGTGGATTTGCGAATTTGATTTGTTTAAAGCTGTATTTTTAGGTCTTACACTTATACTTTTGCTTACTTTATCAATAATAGATTTCAAATTTCACGCAGTGCCTGAAATACCGCTAATGGCTAGTTTGGTATTTGGTTTAATTTATTCGTGGCAAGATGAAATAATGGCAAATTTCAGCTTAAATTCTCCGCTTTTTATGGCTTTGGTATTTGCTGGTGGTATAACAATAATAAAAAGTTTTGTAAGTGCTTGGATAAACCGCAAAAACACAGGCGAAATCCAAGAATCAATGGGAGATGCCGATACAATCATAATCGCTTTAATAGGAGCATTTTTTGGTGGAGCTTTGGGGCTTGTTTGCATATTTTTGGCTGCAGTTTTACAACTCATTTTGCACTTGATTTTGAAAAATAAAAGCCAAGAAGCTCCATTTATTCCAGCTCTTAGCTTAGGGATTTTGATTTGTTTAATATTTAGAGCTGAGATTTTAAATTTAATAAATGCGTATTTGCAAACAATGGGGATTTGATGAGTAGAGTAAATCATTATCTCTTTTCAAATTTTCTAAATACATTTATATCGCTATTTGTTACGCTTTTTTTGATTATGTCAATTGTATTTTTTATACAAATTGCCAGAATTACGAGCTATATTGAGATAGATTTTATTGAACTTGGCAAATTATATTCTTACACAGTGCCACAAATTTTGCTTTTTACGGTGCCAATTAGCTTTTTTGTCTCTGTGGCGATGAGCTTTTTTAGGCTCTCAAAAGAAAATGAAAGCATTGTGATTTTTACTTTGGGTCAAGATCCTAAAAAAATAGCAAGATTTTTTATCTCTATAAGTGCGATTTTGTCGGCGTTGTTGCTAATAAATTCGCTAATTGCTATGCCTTATGTCAAAAACCTAAATGATAATTTTATAGATTATAAAAAATCAAAAATCAACTTAAATATCAAACCAAATGAATTTGGTCAAAGCTTTGGAAATTGGATGATTTTTGTGGGCGAAAAAGACGAAAAAAACAATATTTATCGCGATATAACTATGTTTTATGATGATGAAAAAAATGAAAAATTTATTAGTGCAAACTCAGGACATTTGCAAAATCATAATTCAAATTTAGAATTTATTCTAAAAAACGGCAAAATTTATAATATTGAACAAAACCGCTGGAATATTGGAGAATTTGATACTCTTAGCATACAAAGCACTCTTAAAAGCCAAGAAAACAATCTTTTTTCGGTCTTAAACTACTGGTCTGGGGTTTTTAAAAATAAAAAAATAGCTAAAAAATTTACCATTTATGTGCTTTTATCATTGTTTCCGTTAGCTAGTATTTTGTTTGCTTTGTCTTTTGGGATAGTAACTTATCGCTACGAAAAAGGCATTATTTATTTTGGGATTTTTGGAGTTTTAAGTGTGTATTTTTCTTTGATAATGATTTTCTCAAAACACCATTTTTACGCAGTTTTGAGTATATTTTTGCTCTCATTTATTTGCTCAAATTTATTTTTCAAAAAGAAAATTCTTGCTAAATACTGATGAAAATAGCGATTTTTTATTCATACAATGGATCTAAATTTAGTGGCTCTCAAACCCAATCAAGCTTAAATGCTGTAGAAAATAGATTAAATTTAGCCCTAAATCATATCGGGATTTTTGAGCCTGTTATCTCAAGCTCTAGGACCGATAAAGGAGTTCATGCTCTAATGCAAGTATCCACCACGCATTGTGGAGATTTTTGGGATTTAAATAAACTCAAATATCAGCTAAACAAGCACTCAGCACCTTTTATTAAAATATCAAAAGTAATTTGTGTAAATGAGAGTTTTCACCCAAGATACAAAGCAAAAGCTAGACAATATGCTTATTTCATCGCTCTTGATGAGCCAAATCCGTTTTTGGCAGATTTTGTAACTTACAAAAAAAGTGTAAATTTAGAGCTTTTAAATGAGGCTTTAAAACACTTCATAGGCGAAAAAGATTTTAAAATATTTCGCAAAACTGGCTCAAATGAAAAATCCACAATTAGAAAAATTTATCAAGCTAAAGCATATCAAAGGCGAATTTATGGACTAAATTTGATTGTGATTAAATTTAAAGCCAATGGATTTTTGCGTTCTCAAGTGCGTATGATGGTGGCAAATGCTTTATTTGCTGCCAAAAATGAAGCAAATTTGAATAAATTTATTTCAAATTTAAACTCACAAATCCCTTGCACAAAAATACCAGCCCCAGCACAAGGGCTGTATTTGCAAAAAATATTTTACTAAAAGCAAATTCGCCCAAATTTAATTAAAT
>JAGAZK010000185.1 GCA_017940085.1 Campylobacter sp. | reverse complement strand
CTTGGCGATTGATTGGGGGATTGGATTTTAAGGATAACTTACAAATCATAAAAGAGCTTGCAAAATGAGACATTATTATTACAAAAAATCACACGAAAAATTGCCACATATTATTAAATTTTCAGGTGGAAGATCGAGTGGATTTATGCTTTTTGATATGCTTAAAAACGGTATGCTTGATAAAAATAGAGGCGATTTTGTATTATTTAATAACACTTCTGCTGAGCACTCAAAAACTTATGAATTTGTAATGAAATGCAAAAAAGAGTGCGAACAAAAATATCAAATTCCATTTTTTATAATTGAATTTCAAACTTACGAAGATGCAAAGGCTGGGATTTATGATAGATTTGGCGGATATAGGTTAGTAAATGACAAGCCGTTTTCAACTAAAAATCCTTTTGGATACCGCTATAATGGCGAAGTTTTTGAAGAACTACTTTCGTGGCAACTTTTCGTGCCAAATCAAATGAATAGAATTTGCACACAAAATCTCAAAATGAAAACAAGCAGACAATTTATAATTGATTGGTTTTTTGGAGATAAAAACATACCTAGACTTGGTCATTTTGATGATGTTAGTTTGATAAATAAAGATGATCTTTATGCTAAACATATAAAAAATGGTGGTGGTGTGCCAAAAGATATTTATTTTAAGAAAAAAGAATTTGTTTTAAACTGCCCTTTGGTAAGACAAAAACAAAATTATCAAGATTTTACAAGCGTTGATTTAAGTTATAGAAAAGAGATAAAAGGAGATGAGTATCTAACTTTTATCGGTTTTAGGAGTGATGAACCAGCAAGAATAACAAAAATGAAAGATAGGATTGCTAAAAATGACCCAAAAAGTGCAATTTATAATGAAGAAATAAATTTGATTAAATTTCCATATTTAAAAGATGGCTGTGAGCATGTTTATATGCCGATGATTAAATTTGAGATTACAAAACAAGATGTTTTTGAGTTTTGGGAAAAGCAAAGCTTTGATTTGGGGCTTAGCTATGATGGAATATATGGAAATTGTGTGTATTGTTTTATGAAAGGGACAAAAAAACTTTTAGATATAAAAAGCAATTCAAAAATAAAATCGCCAGAAAATATTGACTGGTGGATACAAATGGAGCAAAAATATCAAAGAGATTTAGTAGCAGAAAAACGACAGGCTAAAAAAAGTGGAGCTAAATTTGTAAATTTCTTTGGTGAAAGTTCAAAAGTATCGTATGAAAAAATAAAATCTGGGAGTGTTGGAAACGAAGATGCTATCTCGCTTCCTTGCCACTGCTCTGATTAAGTCAATATAATTGTTGCCAATCAAATAAAATTTGCCAAATATCGATTTTAAATTTAGCAAATTTATACAACTTCCAAATTTATTTAAAATAAGTCTAAATTTAATTAAATTTACAAACAAATTTAGCTCAAATTTGCTTTTACGCATTCACTTAGGCGTTTGCCATCGCAACTAGCTCCTAAAATTGCTCTAGCTTCGCTCATAACTTTGCCCATATCTTTCATACTCACAGCACCTACGCTAGAAATTATTTCTTTGATTTTGGCGTTTAATTCATCATCGCTAAGCTGTTTTGGCAAATACGAGCCAATAATCCCAGCTTCTTTTAGCTCTTTTTGCACTAAATCATCTCTACCGCCACTCTTATACTGCTCGGCAGCTTCATTTCGGCGTTTAATCTCAGTTTGGAGCACACTAAAAGTTCTTTCATCGCTAAGCTCAATTCTTTCATCTACTTCAATTTGTTTCAAAGCCGCATTTAGCGTCCTAAGTGTATCTCGCTTAAATATATCACCACTTTTCATAGCAGTTTTGATGTCGTCTAAAATTTGATTTCTGACACTCATTTTTTCTCCTTTTATTCAAATTTAACTAAAGCTTTGATTTGGTCAAATTTATCGCAAATTTGCACTATATAAGCTTCATTTTCTATACTCAATTTAGCCAAAATTTCTTCTTTTTTAACAATTGGCGACTTAAATGAAATTCTAATTTTTTTAAAATCCATTTTGTTTTGCAAATTAGCCAGTAGAGCTTCTATAGCGTAATTTAGATAATTTACATTATGCACATGTCCGTTAAAATCAAAATCACTCCACCTAACAAAAATACTAGTTTGGGCTAAAATTTCATTATTTGCGACTATTTTGTCAAATTTTTGCTCTCCAAAAAGCTTTGTCGGTTCTGGCTTGTATCCAGTGAGAATATCTGTGTTGATTTTGCAAATTTTATTTTGCACAAGATCAAACCAAATCCACTTACTCATACCTTTTACGCAAATTTCGCCGTCTATTTTGAGCACATAATCCCTTGTCGCCCAAAGAAGTGAGCTTAGATCATGCGACCAAGTGGCTGCTGTAATGTTGTCTGTGTATTTTGGGAGCTTTAAAATTTCTATCCACCACTCACTCAAAACCCATGCCTGATTTGAACTTATTGCTTTAAAAATCCCATCGCCCGCAAGCTCACTATGTCCATTGCCTACATTTTCAAATATACGCAAAATCGCTGGAAGCTTCATACTTGCGTCTGCTTCAAAGTCTTCAACCAAAATTTGATAATTTTGCTCAAAAATCATTTTTTTGCCTTTTTATTTAAAATTTTTTTGCTACAAGCCACGCCAAGCCCTTCTCTAAGCCCGTCATCAATCACCACAAAAGGTAAATTTATCCCATTTAAAAGCGATTTTAAAAGAAAAATCCCAGCAAGTAAAATATCAGCCCTATTTTTGCCGACCAAAATATCGGGATTTTTGGCATTTTGGATCAAATTTAGAGCATTTTCAAAATCGCTCATTTGCAAAATTTGACCATTTATAGCTTTTGCTTCGTAATTATCGTAATTCATACCGATTTTAAGAGCTGCCACGCTTGTGGGCACACCAGAAGTTAAAATCACGCTATTAAATTTAAATTTATTTATAAATTCACGAGCTTTTAGCGTGGTAAAATCAGCAAATTGATTAAATTTATTCAAATTTGCATTGTATTTTTCACAAAAACTTACTATCCCAAAACCAAAACTCTCAAATTTATCTTTAAAGCTAATCTCCGTGCTAGCACCGCCAAGATCAATACTCAATGCCAAATCCACATCAAGACCAATTTTTTCGGCTCTATTTAAAATACCAAATTTAGTAAATTTAGCCTCACTCACTCCGTCAATTATTTCAAATTTAATGCCAAATTTATCGTAAATTTGCTCAAAAAA
Source organism: Campylobacter sp. (assembly GCA_017940085.1). Classification (GTDB taxonomy): domain Bacteria; phylum Campylobacterota; class Campylobacteria; order Campylobacterales; family Campylobacteraceae; genus Campylobacter. Next base: position 807 of record JAGAZK010000185.1, on the reverse strand, counting down.
CTGCTTGGCATTTGGAGAAATACGAAAAGCTTGAGTTGCAGCCGCAAAATATCCATTTGAAAAATCAAATTTATTTATTAATTCGCTCAAAGCATTCTCAATTCGCTCCATTGCATCATTTGCAAGACCTTTTTGACTAAGTCCCCTAGCTGAACCTACGATTTTTTCAAAACTGCTTTTGACTTCTAAATTTTCATCAATTTCACAAGCTCTTATAGTATTTGAGCCCAAATCTATGCAAATCATACAAATTTCCTTAAAATTTCTTTGATTTTGGCTTGTTTTTGGATTTGGATTTGAGCTAATTTTTGTTTTAAATTTAATTTATCAAAGCCTGTATTTTCCACGCTAAAATTAATTTTTTTGTCATAAAGAGCAAGTTTTTTGGCTAAATTTACTCTACTAGCAGTATTTAAACCAAGCCAATCTTTTAACGGCATTTCAAAGGCAATTTGAAGCAAATTTATCTTAGAAACTCGCTCAAAATACGGCTCTTTGATTATTTTTTTATATGAATTATCAAGATTTAGATTTTTAATTAATTTCTTTGGATCAACCCTAAAATAATGCACCAAATCATACAAAAGCGTTTTTGGATTTTGTGTAAATTTGAAGTGTTTTTGGACTAAATTTGCAAAATTTTTATCAAATTTAACTCCAAAAAGTCTCAAATCTAAATTTAAATCACAAAGTGCTTTTATACCGACTGCTTGAAACTTAGATGCAAAGAGCTTTTCAAGCTCGATTCTAATTCTATCAGCACTTAGATCGCTAATATCTAGCGTTTTCATTAAATTTAGACTATTT
>JAGAZK010000184.1 GCA_017940085.1 Campylobacter sp. | reverse complement strand
TATTTTTGGGTAGGTTTGAGATTAAATTTATTATTTATCAAATCATTTGGTGTGATTATTTGGTTGATTACGGCTTTTTGTCCGTCTTTTGCTGGTGCGATTTTAAAGCCACAAATTTGATCCATTTGATTTTTAAGAAGCTGTATTACTTCAGAAAATGCTATAAATTCAGCATTTCCGCTCTCATCAATCAAATTTACAAAAGCCATCATAATTCCACTTTTGCTAGTTTTTTCAATAATTGAATTTGCTTTACCGATTAAAATAAATGGAGCGGTAAGGTTTTTTGAATTTGTTATTGTTTCGTGTGGGACAGCGAAAATTTCGCTATTTGCTTGAATTTCTTCTTGAGAGATTATATTTTCTTTAAGTTTTATGCCATTTTTGGCTTCATTTAGGCTATAGACATCGTTTAATTTCATTTTGTATTGGTTTGCATCTTTGTCAAATGCGACTTTAAATGCCATAGGTTCGCTTCTGTCCATATTTTCTATTTTTGAATATTCGTTAAATGCTATTATTTCCATATTTCCATATAGATCCAAAACTTTTAAAACAGCCATTTTTGAGCCATTTTTAGTTATTTTGATACTTTCATCTTCAATTTTGCCCACAACTAGTATTTCGATTCCATCTGGTGTGTTTTCAAACTCAATGCTTGGAGTATATTTGATTTGTGAAATATCGTCTTTATAGTCATCTAATGGATGCCCGCTTACATAAAATCCTAAAATTTCTTGCTCATAAGAGAGTAAATCTTTTTTATCAAATTCGCCTTTAATTTCAATTAAATCAAATCTAATACTATTCATTTCTTCATCATCGCCAAAAAGCGATCCAGCTGCATTTCGCTTGATTTCTGAGAGATTTTTAACTGCTTCTATGATAAGCTCAATATTTCCCATAAGCATTTTTCTGCTATGTCCAAATTCTTCAAAAGCACCTGATTTTATTAGAGATTCATAGACTTTTTTATTTACTTTCATACCATCAGTTCTTGATACAAAATCATTTAAACTTTCAAATTTGCCATTTTTTCTAGCTTCTAAAATATTTAAAATCGCAGTTTCTCCCACTCCTTTGATAGCTGAGAGCCCGTAAATAATGCTATCTTTGCCGTCAATTTCAATAACACTAAATTCATTGCAAGATGAATTAATATTTGGTGGGAGTAAATTTATATCTAGGCGTTTGATTTCATCGGCATATTTGGTGATTTTGTCGATATTATCTTTTTCGCTCGTAATTAAAGCTGCCATAAATTCAGCTGGATAATATGTTTTGAGATACGCTGTTTGAAATGAGATCATCGCATAAGCTGCGGCATGAGATTTGTTAAATCCATACGAAGCAAATTTCATAATCAAATCAAACAATTTATCGGCTTTTTTAGTGTCAAAACCGAGATTTGTGGCACCTTGTAAATATGTATTTCTCATATCAAAAAGCTTTTTTTCGTCCTTTTTGCCCATTGCACGGCGAACTAAATCTGCTTGTCCTAGCGAAAAACCGCCGATTTTTTGGACAATTTGCATAACTTGTTCTTGATAAACAATTACGCCATAAGTTGGTTCTAAAATATCTTTTATTTCTTCCATTAGATATTCTATTTTTGCAAGTCCGTGTTTTCTAGCGATAAAATCAGGTATAAGATCCATAGGACCCGGACGAAATAACGCTACCATCGCAATAATGTCATCAAAACAATCAGGTCTAAGTTTGGCGGCTAAATTTTGCATTCCATCAGATTCTATTTGAAATATCCCAAGAGTATTGCCGCTTTGGATAGTTTGATAAGTTTGTTTATCGTTTAAATCAATCTCTTCCCAAATTATATTTTTATTAAATCGTTGTTTTACGAGCTTGATTGCTCTATCAATTACACTAAGTGTTTTTAAACCCAAAAAGTCAAATTTAATCAAATCCACATCTTCAAGATAATCTTTTGTGTATTGGGTGATATAATGACCATCTTGTGCTGTGCTTTGACGCCAAAGTGGAGCTTTTTTCCACAATGGCTCATTGCTTATTACTATTCCAGCTGCGTGCATTCCGGGGTTTCGGTTTAGACCTTCAAGTTGGCAACTATATTCCCAAATTTGTCTTGCTAGGTCGTTATTTGCGATAAGTTCTGAGATTTTTGGTTCTTTTTCATAGGCTCCGTCTATCATTTCGCCTTTTTTGTTTTTGTAGGCTTTTAAACTAATCCCTAATTCATCTGGAATTAATTTTGCCATAGAATCAGCTTCAGCATAAGGCATTCCCATTACTCTTGCGACATCTCTAATTACGCCTTTTGCAAGCAATTTACCAAAAGTAGCCACTTGAGCGACATTGTATGAGCCGTATTTTTGTATGACATATTCAATCACTTCGCCCCGTCTATCTTGACAAAAATCCACATCAATATCTGGCATACTAATTCTATCTGGATTTAAAAACCGCTCGAAAAGCAAATTATAAGGCATTGGGTCAATATCTGTGATTTTCATACTATAAGCCACTAAACTTCCAGCAGCCGAACCACGACCAGGTCCCACAGGAATATCATTATCTTTGGCATAATTGATAAAATCAGCTACGATTAGCATATATCCTGGAAATTTCATATTTTTGATAATTTCAATTTCTCTATTTAGTCTTTCACGATACTGTTCGTGTTTAGCTGAATCAATAAATTTAAGTCTCTCATCAAGCCCTTTTTTACAAACTGCTTCAAACAAGCATTCATCGTTTTTTTGGTCGTATTCAATGCCCGGATTTGGTAAATTTATTCCTAATTTTTGTGCTTGTTCGTTAGCAAATTTGAAATTTGGCGGAGTTGCATCGCCGAGTTTGATTTCAAGATTGCATTTTTGAACGATTTCTTGAGTGTTTTTGACAGCTTCAGGAATATCAGCAAAAATCTCACTCATTTCTTCGGGCGATTTGACATAAAATTCGCTTAAAATTCCTTCGCCGACTTTGTTGTCATAGTTTTTGTTGGCTGAAATATAAATAAAAATCTTTTGGGCGATTGCATTTTCTTTGTTAATATAATGTGAATCATTTGTGGCGATTAGTTTGATGCCTGTTTCTTTTGAAAGTCTGATTATATCATCATCAATGCTAAGTTGGTCTTTGATGCCGTGTCTCATAATCTCTAAATAAAAATCATCACCAAAAATGCTTTTGTATTCAAGTGCTACGGCTTTTGCAGCTTCATAACCACCTGAGCCTCTTTTGAGATTTCTTTCATTTTGATTTAAGTGAAAATCCACTTCGCCAGCCAAACAAGCAGAGCTACAAATAAGCCCTTCGCTATGCTCTTTGAGTAGTTTTTTGCTAATTCTTGGGAAATAATAATACCCTTCAATATATGCCATAGAGCTTAGATACATTAAATTTTGGTATCCGATTTCGTTTTTGGCATATAAACAAAGGTGAAATCGTTGTTTGGTGGATTTATCATCTAATTGGTCTTGATTGTGAAGATTCGCTTCCATGCCGATAATTGGCTTAATGCCGTTTTCACGCATAGTTTTATAAAAATCAATCGCCCCATACATATTTCCATGATCTGTAATCGCACAAGATTTTATGTCAAGTTCTTTTAGTTTTTTGGCTAAATCTGTGATTTTGTTGGTGCCATCAAGTAGTGAATATTCGGTGTGTAAGTGTAAGTGAGTAAATTCTGGCATAGTTTTCCTTTTGTGAAAAAATTTTATCACATAACTAATAAAAAAAAGGTAAAAATTAATGAGTAAATTTTGATAGTATAAATCAAATTGAGTTTTTAAACTTTTAGTTTTTTTAAGATATTAATACTATTTTGCTCCTTATTTAAGTCAAATAGATCTTCTGTTACTAAAAATGGAGACAAAATTTCATCTTTTGATAATGACATTTTAATATTTTTTCAAATATTTAATTTAAATTCATAAATTAATTTTTAAAATATTAT
>JAGAZK010000183.1 GCA_017940085.1 Campylobacter sp. | reverse complement strand
TTTGTAATTCCTGTTCAAACAGAACTTTATAATCCTAAAAAGGAGGATTAGTGACTATGGCATATTCCGCAGGAAATAATCTTCCATTTGAATCAGCTTCGAAAATTGGACATCTAGCTGTTATTAATAGTGAATGGGTTAATGAGCTTATAAAGAATTTCGAATCTACAGAAGAAGAATCTTTTGGAGATGAAGAAAAAGGTTTATGGCATTCCTATGATCCTCGCAAAGAAAGTCCTTTAGAAGAAATTTGGGTTTCTGATGGCTCATATCAAGAAGTTGTAGAAAATAAAAGAGAAGTTTCTTTTATAAAAACAGCATTAATGAACATCCAGCAGCGAAAAATTGCTAAGATAGACAAGAACAATCCACATCCTTTGCTTTTGCAAGATATTATGAAAGACTCTGCAGAATATCATTCTACAATTCTGCCTCTACGAAATGTCGTTTCAAAGGGAAAATCAATAAATGAATCTGTACGTTATATTATTTATGATTCAATGAGAATGGATCCTTCAAATGGAAGAATGTATTTTGATACATTAAAATGGCTTACCTATAAAAAATGGTCAAATGAAAAGCCAAATTCATTAGATTTTGAATGTCCTTATTGTGCGAAAAAAATCGAAGATGGGATTCCTTATGATTCAGATGAAGGAGAATGTCCTTATTGTCATAAAAAAGTGCTTCTAACAGATATGCTTGGCTTTCATCTTGATATGTCAGAAGAATCAATTTCGGGAAAAGTTGCCACATCGTATATGCTCATAATGGAATTGTTAATGCTTTTTACAATTATCCGTTTACAATGGGATATGCAAGATAAACAGGCAGTAACAAGAACTCTATTTGTAAAAGATGGTCCTATGACATTAGGGGCACAGTACTCAAAACTTGTCCCAAATATTCGTGAATTTCTAAATTTCGCACAAAAGCAAAACAGACCAATTCATATAATGGGAAGTGAAAAATCTGGTAAATTTATAGATTATCTTGATTCTATAAAGAAATATATTCCTTATGAATCAGGAAAAATAAAATATGCAGTTCTTTCGCATAAGTTTATTCAACATGTAATTCAAAGAACTCCGGAACAACCAAATCCATATGGAATTAGAACTAACTGGGGAGAAAAAGTTTTAGTATCAATTGATCCAAATACTAATTATGTACTTAATATTACTACAGGAGGATATAAAAAAGATAAGAATTATCCTCAAGAGAAAGATCTAATAGGTTTAAATAAGATTTTATCAACCATACCTTCAATAATTAGTAGAAAATATGAAGGGGCTTTATATCCTGTTGAATTAGCAAACGGAATTGCATCAATGTCTAATTATCCTTCTGCTAAAATTTTAGAACGGTTTATTGCTGATAAATTAAAATAATACAAAAATTTGTTTGATTTATTTAGATTATGTAAAATTTAAGTAAATTTGCTTAATTCACTTTGCTTTTTTGATTAAATTTGAAATATTTTGAGTAATAATCTCGTGTCCTTGAGCGTTTGGGTGGATTTGATCTACTTTTAGACTCCCACTTCTTAAAATCTTGCCCATACTTGTATCTAAAATAATCTTTTGCTCACTAGCAATATCTTCATAAAAATCAGCCACTAAGCCAAGCGGTTTATCAGGCACACCCAAAACCACCACACAAGTTGAATAATTTTTAGCTTTTTGGATTATTTGAGTTAAATTATTTTGTGTGGTATTTTGTGGAATTTTTCTTAAAATATCGTTTCCGCCGATAGAAATTAGTATCGCAGATATATTGTTAAATTTATTTAATTCGCTATCAATTCGCCCTAATAATTCCGCACTAATTTCTCCGTCAATCCCAAGCTTAACGGCATTTTTGCCAAAATTTTTTGCCACTTTGAAAGCAAAAGTATCGTTTGGGCTTACTCCAAATCCGTTTGCTACGCTATCTCCGATAGTTATTATATTTGAGCCTTTGAGATCACAAATAGATTTTGGACTATTTGGACGAGTTAGTAAAAACCCGGCTACCAAAACAGCCACGACAACAAAAACAATTTTTTGCATTTTTGGGATTTGAAGTTAAAGGGAGCAAATTTGCTCCCTAAGAATTATTTTAGAGTAGAGATATAATCATTAACAGCAGCCATATCGTCATCACTCAATGTTGCCATTTGACCTTTCATTACGCCACCCATACCAAATTTACCTTTGCCGCCATTTACTGTGCCAGCTTTGTAAGCTTTCATATCAGCAAGTCTTGTAGCTGGATCGATAGTAGTAAGCACAGGAACCTTATTCAAATAAGATTTTTCAGCTTTTGGGCCATGACAAGCGATGCATTTTTTAAATACTGTCGCACCATCAGCTGCACTTGCATAACTTGCAAAAAGTGCTGCAACACAGGAAACTAAGAAAAATTTTTTCATAATAAAATCCTTTCACAAAAAAATTAGGGGTATTATATTAAGCTAGACTTAAATTTTTGTTAAATTCAAAGACTCCGTAAATTTAAGCAAATTTATAATAAAATAAAACCTATGAAAAAAGCTGTATTTTTAGATAGAGACGGAGTTATTAACGAAGATAGCGGATATGTAAGCAAAATTAGCGATTTTAAATTTATAAATGGCGTTTTTGAGGCTTTGCGTGGATTTAAAGAGCTTGGGTATTTGCTGATTATCGTTACAAATCAATCTGGCATTTCAAGGGGATTTTATACTCTTGATGATTTTGAGAAATTAAATAAATTTATGCTAGATGAATTTACTAAAAACGGCGTTTTTATCGATAAAGTCTATTTTTGCCCACATTCACCAGAAGAAAATTGTGAGTGTAGAAAGCCAAAAGCTGGTATGATTTTGCAAGGATTAAAAGAATTTGATATAAATCCACAAAATTCTATTTTAATTGGTGATAAGATTAGTGATATAGAAGCTGCAAATGCGGCAAATTTGGGCTGTGCTTATCAGATCGGCAAAGATGGCGGTAGTTTGAGAGAAATTTACGAAATAATAAAGGAGAAGTTATGAAAATAGCGATTACAGGTGGAGCTGGATTTATCGGCTCAAATTTAGCCAAGCATTTTATGAGTGAGCATGATGTTTTAGTGGTGGATTGTTTTAGGAGCGATAAAACTTTTAGCAATGGCAATTTGCGAAGTTTTGGGCATTTTAAAAATTTATTAGGATTTAGTGGGGAAATTTATTGCGGAAATATCTGTGATAGTGCTACAATACAAAAAATTAGGCAATTTAAGCCAGATGTTATTCTTCATCAAGCCGCCATTTCAGATACCACAGTCAAAGAACAAGATGAGATTTTAAAAGTAAATTTAAACTCATTTTATGATTTGCTTGAAATCTCACGAGATTTAAATGCAAAAATGGTTTATTCAAGCTCTGCTGCGACTTATGGGGATTCGCCTGGTCCTCAAAAAGTCTGGGAAAGCGAAAGTCCGATTAATGTGTATGGATTTAGCAAATTTATGATGGATAAACTCGCACTCAAATTTGATAAAGAATTTGGCACGAAAACTATTGGGCTAAGATATTTTAATGTATATGGAGCTGGGGAATTTTACAAAAACAAAACCGCTTCAATGGTGCTTGGTTTTGGACTTCAAATTTTAAGCAGAAAACCGCCTAAATTATTTCACGGAAGCAACAAAATATTAAGAGATTTTATTTATATAAAAGACATAATCTTAGCAAACGAACTTGCTATTAAATCAAGCATAGGTGGAATTTTTAATGTAGGAACAGGAGTTGCAAGAAGTTTTCAAGATATAGCTGATATTTTGCAAAAACAAATTGGCGTAAATTATGGCAACGAGTATATCCCAAATCCATTTAGCTCTCAATATCAATTTTTCACACAAGCCGACATTGAGCCTATCAAAACTGCACTTGGATACGAGCCAAAATGGACGCTTGAAGACGGCATAAAAGATTATTTACCTGAAATCATCAAAATCCACGAAAGCTTACAAGATGCCTAAGATTTTGGTTGTTGGGGATTTGATGATAGATCATTATATCTGGGGAAGTTGCGATAGAATTTCCCCAGAAGCCCCTGTGCAAGTTGTGCTAAACCAAAATGAAAACAAAAGACTTGGCGGAAGCGGAAATGTAGTTTCAAATTTAATCGCACTTGGAGCAGAAGTTGGCGTAATAAGTGTAATCGGAGATGACAAGCTTGGCGATGAGATATTAAATTTAATCTCCCAAAGAGGTGCGAAAGCTGAGCTTGTCATAAAAGAAAAAAACCGCAAATCTAGCCAAAAATCACGCATAATGGTCGCTCATCAGCAAGTCTTACGCGTAGATACAGAAAGTGTTTGCGATATAAATTGTGCGGATGAAATCACAGCTAAATTTGATGAAATTTTAGCTCATTACGACATAGTTTTGCTTAGCGATTATGGCAAAGGTGTGCTAACAAAAAATTTATGCCAAGAAATCATTTCTAAAACCACTGCTAAGGATAAATTTGTCCTTGTCGATCCAAAAGGCAAAGATTATTCTAAATACAGCGGTGCTACGCTTCTGACACCAAACAAAAAAGAAGCAGGAATTGCACTAGATGCAAATTTAAACTCAGCCCAAAGTATCTATGAAGCAGTGTTAAATTTAAAGCAAAAATTTAATCTTAAATTTGGTCTAATCACGCTTAGCGAAGAAGGAATAATTCTTTGTGATGAAAATTCGCAAATAAAGCGTTTCCCTGCTCTTGCAAAAGAAGTTTTTGATGTAACAGGAGCCGGAGATAGCGTCCTAGCCACTCTTGGATACTGCTTAGCAAGTAAAACAAGTATAGATGAAGCGATTGAGACTGCAAATTTAGCAGCTGCGGTAGTTGTGGGCAAAGTAGGATCAGCAGATGCTTCTTGGAGCGAAATCGAAGCTCTAAAAAGCACAAAAATTGGCTTGGAGCGAAAGATTGTGGATTTACCGACACTTCTTGGGCTTTATTTAAAAGATAAAAAAGTGGTTTTCACAAATGGTTGTTTTGATATTTTGCATGTGGGGCATATTTCTTACTTGCAAAAGGCAAAAGAGCTTGGTGATATTTTGATTGTAGGGCTAAATTCGGATCGCTCCGTAAAAGCTCTAAAAGGCGATCCGCGTCCCGTAAATGAACAAAATGACCGAGCTAAAATGCTTGCAGCTCTTGAATGCGTGGATTTTGTAACGATTTTTGACGATGATACGCCACACGACCTAATAAAAGCTTTGAAGCCCGATATTTTGGTTAAGGGGGCTGATTATACGGGCAAAAAAGTGGTCGGAAGTGAATTTGCGGGAGTTACAAAACTAATTGATTTCGTTGAAGGCAAAAGCACCACAAATTTAATCAACAAAATAAAAGGATAAAAATGTTTGAAAACGAATTAAACGCACATTTAGAAGTCGCCAAAAACACAGCAAATTTAGCTCCACTTATAGCAAAAGCGACTGAGATTATAGTTACTTGTCTTAAAAACGGCGGAAGAATTTTAATTTGCGGAAATGGTGGAAGTGCCGCAGATAGCCAACATTTTGCAGCTGAACTTAGTGGCAGATACAAAACAGAGCGAACCCCACTTGCTGGTATTGCCCTTACTACCGATACTTCGGCACTCACTGCAATCGGAAATGATTATGGATATGACGAAGTTTTTGCTAGGCAGTGTGGTGCGATTGGGCGAAAAGGCGATGTTTTGGTTGGAATTTCCACAAGTGGCAATAGCAAAAATGTGCTAAATGCTTTTGAAGTCGCCCAAAAAATCGGTATGAAAACAATCGGATTTAGCGGTAAAGGTGGTGGAGAGATGAATGAAATTTGCGAATTAAATTTAGTTGTGCCTAGCGATGATACCGCTAGGATTCAAGAAATGCATATTCTTATAATTCACACGATTTGTGGCGGCGTGGATAAAGCGTATAAATAATAAATTTGAAAGCAAAAATGATAAAAAGAGATTTATTTGTCAAAAAATTAAATATTATAATTGGCTATTGTATTGTTTTTTGGTGTTTTTTTGCATTTTTTTTCAAAGCAAATGCACTAAATAATTTTTCTTCTATTTTACTTGCTCTTGGACTAATTTTATACATTTGTTTTGATTTTAAAACAGCCAAAACCAACTTTTTATCAAATTTAAAATCAAATTTTATCCTTTTGGGAGCGTTATTTATTTTACTTTCGGGTGCGATTATAATATCCTTAAATCCATATTTTGATAGCCAAAAAGAATTTAGCAAACTCTTAAGGCGAGATTTTTTATTTTTAGTTTTATTAATGCTTTTGTCTTGGCTAGATAAAAGCAATGAAAATCAGCAAAAAATAATTAAATTTTGTTTTTACGCCATAATTATTTCATTTGGAGTAAATTTAATCTACTTTTTCATTCAAGATATTGTTGCAATAGAGTCTCTAAATGATAGAAGACACGATTCTCCTAGCATTATAGATAGATTTTTTGCTCCGACATTTGATGTGTATTTTGCTTTTGCTTTGATTGGCTGTTTTTTTGAGAAAAACAAAAAACTAAAAATATTTTTTGCTTTTTTATTGTGTGTAGGTATTGTTTTTTTGATTTTATGTGGTGCTAGGGGCGGATTACTTGCTTTTGGAGCTTCGTTGATATTTATAATTTTTGTCTTAATTTTCAAAGGAGTATTTAGCAAAAAACAACTACTTTCTATTATTTCATTTATTTTTATTGGGATTTTAGCATTTGTAATAACTATCAGCCAAAACGACTATTTGCAAGTAAAATATATACAAGGTATGCACTCCAGCGGTAGAGATATTATCATAAAAGAAAGGTTTCCTTTGCTTTTGGATTCTAAATTTGCTCTTAGTGGACTTGGCGCAGGAGATACACAGTATCAAAAATTTTTAAATGACCAACCAGCACAAATCCAAGAAAAATTAGGTCCCCAAGTGCCAAATGATAAAAATCCACAAATTTATAAAACGCATTTTTGGCATGACGAACCAGCAATCTTAGGCATTTATTGGCATTATGGTATTTTGGGTTCAATTTGCTTTTTATTTGTAATTTGCTATTTGTTTTTTAATTCGATTAAAGCCTTTTTTTTAAAAAACAATTATTATTTATTTTGCTTAGGATCTAGCGTATTTGCGTATTATTTCATAGCTGCTTTGTTTGAAAATTTTTCTGATTTGAAAATATTAATTAACTTTTGCATTATATATTTGGCTTTTAAAATTCACGCCCCAAACCAGCAAATTTAATTAAATTTAATCAAATT
>JAGAZK010000182.1 GCA_017940085.1 Campylobacter sp. | reverse complement strand
CTTTTAGCAATGCCACCAATCATTTGGATAGTTTTAGCCATTTTTTGGTTTAGCTTTGGTAATCAAAGCGTGATTTTTACCATTATTGCGATTTTAACGCCACTTTCATTTGCAAATTCAGCCGTTGGTATGGCAAGTGTTGATGAAGCTCATTTAGAGCTTTTTGACGCTTATAAACTTGGAATTTACAAAAAAATTCGCTTTATTTATCTACCTCATCTTAGTTCGTATCTACTCAGTGCGATTAGCGTTGCTTTTGGAAGTGGGATAAAAGTCGTTTTTATGGCTGAATTACTAGGCTCAAATGACGGCGTGGGTGCTAAAATCGCCACCGCTAGAACTATGCTTGATAGCGTGGAAGTTTTAGCGTATGTGGTTTTAGCTATCGCTTTTGTCGCTTTATTTGAGTATTTAATCATCAAACCGCTTGAAATCGCCTTTATGCCGTGGAATAGATAATGTTAGAGATTAAAAATTTAAAATTTGAGATTTTGCGAGATACGATTATTAGGGATTTTAGTCTAAATTTGGGGCTTGGGGAAGTAAAAACGCTTTTTGGACCATCGGGTTGCGGCAAAACAACACTTTTACGCCTTGTTAGTGGGCTTGATACGCCAAAAAGCGGTGAGATAAAGTGTAAATTTAAAAAAATCGGCTTTTTGTTTCAAGATAACAGACTTTTGCCAAATTTAACGGCTTTGCAAAATATCGCTATTTTCAATGATAAGCTCAAATTTGATGAAATTTATGAAAATGCCCTTAAAATCGGGCTTGAAAAATCAGATTTAAATAAATTCCCAAAAGAATTAAGTGGTGGTATGCAAAAAAGAGTGGCATTTTTACGACTTTATTTAAGCGGGGCTGATTTGGTGCTACTTGATGAGCCGTTTGTAGCACTCGATCACGATATGCGTGATATTTTGATAAATTTATTAGTGCAAAAAATCGCTAAAAACGAGCTTTCAGCACTGCTTGTAACGCACGATAGATTCGAAGCAGCAAGACTTAGCCACGAAATAATTGAACTTGAAGCCAAATTTATGAATATAAAACGCACGATAACTTTAAACGAACCGCTTTTGAAACGCGACGCTAGATACGAAGAAATGATTGTTGCAAAAGAATTTAAAGGAATAGTTTATTATGAATAATTTTTTTACCCATCCTATGCGAATTTTTTTTATGAGTGCTTGTTTTTGCGGGATTTGTGGCGGTTTGGTGTTTTATTTTAGCGATAATTTTCTTATCTTACACCAAATGTTTTTTTTAAATTTACTTCCAGCCTGTGCTTATGGCGGGTTTTTGCTTACCGCAATTCCTGATTGGGCTAATTACCACGGAAGTCTTAAAAAAATTGGCTTTACGCTTTTTGGCTTAGTTTTTTTAGCATTTTTATCTTTGCCGTTTAGTTATTTGTTAAGTGGCAGTTTTATCGCTATTTTTTGGGCTGTTTTGCTTGGATTTTGTGCTATTTTATTGTGGCGTGATAAAAACGATGATAATTTTTCAATTTTGTTTGTTTTATCTCTATTTTTGGGATTTGAGATTGCTTTTTTATTAAAAAATGATTTTAAATTTTTGTATTCACAAATCCACATAAGTGTCGCAGCGATTGTAGTTGTAAGCTTTCGTGTGAGTATGGTTCTGGGAAATGAAGCATTAAAAAACACAAATTTTAAAGACCCTATTTTCTTGCCAAATTTCGTCCATAAAAATTTAGTCGCATTTTTTGCTATTTTTTACGCCTTTTCAACGCTATTTTTAAATGAAAAAACAAGCGGATTTATCGCACTTGGTCTTGGTTTTACGCTACTAGCCAAATTAAAAGAACTTCATTATTTTGTGCTTTTAAGACGCCATTATATCGCATTTTATTACGCTTTTGAACTACTTTGTGCATTAGGCTACATTTGGCTTGGATATTGTGAAATTTATGAAATTTATAGTTCGGCTCCGCTTCATTTAATTGCACTTGGATATTATTTTGCGATGATTTTATTTATTTTTATTGTCGCTGGACTTCGCCATAGTGGATTTGTAAAGCTTAAATTTCCGCTTTTTGGCATTTTAGCGTTAGTGTTTATGCTATTTTCTGCTTTCGTTCGCTCACTTTTAACCGAATTTAACGGATATATCCATTTATCAGCATTTTTGTTGATTTTGTCATTTGGATTTTATGCTTTTACATTTTTAAAAATTTTCACACAAAATCCATTTTCAGACGACCCTGAGTAAATTTACAAATTCACTCAAATTTCACGGCGATTTCGCCGAATTGAGCATTTGTGGCGACGGCTAGATCTTTTGGATTTAGCCAAATTTGTTTGCCCCTAACACCTGCGCTAACGCAAATTTGCGTCTGTGTTAGTGCGCGTGAGTCGATAAATGTGCGAAAGTGCTTTTTCATGCCAAGTGGCGAACAACCGCCCCTAACATAGCCTGTTATTTTTGTTAAGTCTTTTAAATTCATTAGTTCAGCGCGTTTTACTTTCGCAGCTCTTGCAAGTGCCTTTAAATCAAGGCTTAAATCGCCTTGCAAACAAGCCGTGATATACTCGCCACCACACTCACAAACAATCGTTTTATAAACCTGTTCTATGGGCTTTTGACACGAATTTGCCACATGCACAGCGTCAAGGTTGTTTTCATCTACTTCGTATTCTAGGATTTCATAAGGAATTTTAAGCCCGTCAAGTATGCGACAAGCGTTAGTTTTTTCGATTTTTTTGGACATTTTTAGCCTTCGCGTTTTAATTTATAAATACTTTAACTTTTTGTATTGCCATCGAATTTTATTATTAGCTTAAACCAAAAATTAAAATTCCATACAATATCCATAACATATTCCACAAATCATATTGTCTAGAAAAAAGTAAAATAAATTTTTAGAATTTTCTTTTCCACTTGTATAGGCAACTCCAAAAATACATATAAAATAAAACAAGCCTAAACCCATAAAACAAAAAGCGATTGTAAAACCTATAACATTGGCTTCTCTTTCAACCAAAAAAGGAATTGTAAAAACTGGAATATGGATTTTTGCAATATTTTTTAAAAATCTAATAATATTTTCTTTACTCATAGATTGTCTTGTATCCTTAAAATTTATAAATTTAAACGGCGTATGCCGACGATTTTGCGTGTTTTCGAGTGTTTGCGAGTGAGATAAGGCTGTTTTGCCTATCGAACGAAGCAAACACGACGAATCACGCAAAAGCTAGGCTGAATTCAACCTAAATTTATGAATTCAAAAATTTTAATAACGAATATTTTCTTGTTTCAAAAAATCGCGCAGGTCGTCGTATTCGCTACTATCTAAATATCTCCACTTTCCGGGTTTAAGAGTTCCCAGCGTAACTCGCCCAAATGCCGTGCGTTTGAGATCTACCACTTCTAGGTCAAAATACCCAAAAAACCGCCTTAACTCTCTATTTTGCCCTTCGTTTATGATAGCTTTGATTTTGGTGTATCCGCCGCTGCTTGGCATTATACGATAAGCCAAAAAGGGTTTAAATTCCATTGATTTGATTTTGCTTTTGGCGTGAGCGCCCTTTGTGGCGTCGTCCGCGTAAAAGCCCTCTTTTATGGCTGTTACGACTTCGTCGGTTACTTCGCCTTTGACTTTGAGATAATACTCCCTTTCAATGTCGCTTTTCATCAGAGCCGTCGCAATCGCAGGGGCGTCAGTTAATAGCAAAAGCCCTTCGCTAGCAAAATCAAGCCTGCCAATGCTAACAAATTTAGAAAACCCATTTGGCAAGCTATCATAAATCGTCTTGCGACCGCGGTCGTCTTTTTTGGTAACTAACTCGCCCTTTGGTTTGTGATAGACAATCACGCTAAATTCGGTTTTTTTCTTGATTATTCGCCCATTTATGCGAATTTTCTCTTCGCCGCTGACTTCTACAAACTCACTAACAACTCGCCCGTTTATGCTAACTTTGCCGTTTTTGATTAGCTCGTCGGCTTCACGGCGCGAATAGCCTGTGTTGTGCGAGATAAATTTATTTAAACGCATTTTTTCCATGTTTATCCTTAAAATAAGCCAGTTTCATTTGTTATTCTTTTAACACTAAGTTTGCAGTATTCTTTATCAATTTCCAAACCAACTGCATTTCTTTTTAAATTTGAAGCTTCTAAAATTGTAGTTCCACTTCCACTAAACGGATCAAATACACATTCGCCAACATAACTAAAAAGTTTTACACAACGCTTTGGTAATTCTCTTGGAAACGGTGCTGGATGTCCTATGCGTTTTTTACTTTCGCCATTAAAACTCCAAAGCCCATTGGTCCAATTTTTGAATTCGTCTTTTGTTATGTCATTTTCGCCTTTATAACCTTTTTTCCACTCATTTTTATAAAACACAATGATTAGTTCAACCGGAGCTATAACATACGGAGCAGACGCAGAAAGCCAACTTCCCCACGCAGTTCGCCTTGAAATATTTCCTTCATTCCACACTATCGTGCTGTGATATTTCCAACCTATATTTTTAGCAATCTGTGTTAAATCGGCACCTATTGATTTTTGTCCGCCTTTATTTTTATCAAGTGGAACATTTAAACAAAATCTAGCTCTATCTTTTGCCCAAAAATAGCAATTTTTAAGCCAAATTTGAGAAAATTCTAAATACTTTTCGTATTCCATATTATCATCATTTGAATTATACGCTATATCTAAATTATAAGGTGGTGAAGTTATACCAAGATCAAAAAATTCAGCTTTAAAATTACTTTTTTTTAAAACATCGCCATTAAAAAGTTTTAAATTTTCTTTTTCAAAAAAAGGCTTCATAATATCGCCCTTAAATCATCAATTAAGCATAAAATACTTTTTATTTTCTTGCTTCCATCAAATTTATTTTTAGCAAGATAAATTCCATCAAGTTCATATTCCATAACTATGCGTGATTTTTTATTACCTATAAAACTAATCTCATCATCGTTATCAGGCGTAATCATAAAAATTTTAATATGTTTTGTAATATTTTGATTTGATAATTTTAATTTCCAATATGGTGTCTCTGTATAACGCTCACGAAAAGAATTTTTAACAGATAAAATTGCTAAAATTTTTATTTCAGGTATGGTTTTATAAATAATTATATCCCCATCTGGTAATACCAAGTTTGAACCAAAATCAACTAAAATTTTGCGCTTTACTTCGTCTAATTCACCTTTCAAATTTGTTTTTCTTAAAATTTTATCATTTGTAATTTTTAGATTATATTCTTCGCAGAAATTTTCTATTAAAACTTCTACAACAATTTCCAAACTTCGCCCTATAACACTTACCCAACCTTGTCTTGTTTTAATAGTAGCATCATTTTGCGATAAACCATTTCTAATATATTCAGCTACTTTTTCTTTATAAAAGTTTTCTTTTTGTTTTTCAAAAAAATCTTTTAAATTTAAAAAAGTATTCAATCCATTTTCCAAATAAAAAATTTTAAAATTTTCTTTTATTTTTTCGTATGGTTTTATTGTATTATTCATCTTTACAATCCTATATTTTTAAGGTCGTGGATATGCACGGTGCCGATTGGTGTGCCGTTTTCATCAGTTACAGCTAAAAGCTGAATTTTGAAATTTTCTATCATCTCCAACGCTTTGGAAGCTAAAATTTGCGAATTTTCAATGGTTTTTGGCGATTTTGTGGCAAATTTAATCGCCGTCTCATCTAGGCTAAAATTCTCGCTCATCAAAGCCCGTCGCAAATCTCCGTCGCTTAAAATCGCCGTTAATTTTCCGTCATCACTAACTAACAAAACAGTGCCTAGTTTGCCGTGTGTCATCGCATTTATGGCTTCTTTTAAACTAACACTTTGACTAACAATCGGCAAATCGTTAGTTCGCATGACATCGGCTACTTTTAGATAAAGGCGTTTGCCAAGACTGCCGCCCGGGTGGAAATTTGCGAAATCTTCTTTTTTGAATTTGCGTTCGTTCATCAAACACACGGCTAACGCATCGCCTAACGCTAATGTTAGCGTTGTTGAAACGGTAGGAGCCGCTCCTAGCGGACACGCTTCTTTTTCGATTTTAAGGCTGATAAATTCATCGCAAATTCGCCCTAAGGAGCTATTTTTGTTACTTGCCATTGCGATGATTTTCACGCCAAATCGCTTGATATGTGGCAAAATTCGCACTAGCTCTTCACTTTCGCCACTAAAACTTATTGCCAAAACCAAATCATCTTTACTGATCATTCCTAAATCGCCGTGCAGGGCTTCTGTGGGGTGCATGAAAAATGACGGCGTGCCGGTGCTAGCTAGCGTTGCGGCAATTTTTGCGCCTATGTGTCCGCTTTTGCCAACACCAGTAACGATGAGTTTGCCCTTGCAAGAAAGGATTAAATTTACAGCGTTTTCAAAATTGTTTTCTAATAAATTTGCGTGTCGTTTTAGCTCATCAGCTTCTAAATTTAATACAGCTTTAGCTGTTTTTAAAATCTCACTCATATCTCCCCCTTACATCAAATAAATCACTGGAACAATAGTTGGGTATTTTTTCATTTTTCTAAAAATATGCTTTCTAATGACTTGGCGAATTTGATTTTCCATAGCTCTTTGGTCATTTAAAATTTGGTCTTTGACATTTGCTAAAAATTGCTCAATCAGCCCTTCTAAATCCTTGCTCATTTGTTTTGATTGCTCTTCATCTACAAGCCCATGACTAATAACTCTAGTTTTGATAAGAGATTTAGCGGACTTATCAATCTGAGCTATTACGATAATTACACCAGCATCTGCTAATTGTTGGCGATCAAACACGACATCGTCAGCAATTTGCTTGTTGATTTGATTATCTATAAATACTTTGCCTGTTTTTATTGTCTTAACCCGTTTTAGGTATTTACTGCAAACTTCCATTTGATCACCATCGTTCATCAAATAAATATTTCTCTCATCAATCCCGCACTCCATAGCTGTTTCTTTGTGTTTGACAATATGATTGTATTCACCATGCACAGGCAAGAAAAACTTAGGCTTAACGAGTCTTAGCATTAATTTTTGCTCTTCTCTAGCCGCATGTCCTGAGACATGAATTTCGCTAAAATCCTGATATGCTACACTTGCACCGCTTTTTAATAAAAAATTTAGCACAGCAGATACATTTGCTTCATTTCCAGGAATTGCTTTGGCTGAAATTATAATTTGATCTGTGGGTTTAATTTTAATATATTTATGCTCATCTGTTGCCATGCGGTATAAAGCACTCATCGTTTCGCCTTGAGAGCCAGTAGTTACGATTAGAATTTCTTTGTCTTGATATTTGCTTACCTCATCTGGATCTATAAAAATCTTGCGATCTAGTTTTATATATCCGAGTTCGATTGCTGTCCAGAGATTTCTTTCCATACTTCTGCCTATTACGCAAACTTTTCTACCATAAGCCACACCTCTCTCAATAGCTTGATAAACTCTATGAATATTTGAGCTAAATGTGCTCATAATCACTCTACCTTTGGCTTTGTCAAAAATAGAATCAAAAGTCTTTCCTACGCTACTTTCGCTTTTTGTAGTGCCTTCTTTGTAGCTATTTGTAGAATCGCTAAGTAGAAGCATTACACCACGCTCTCCATAATATGCAAGTCTATGCAAATCCGTAGGATAGCCATCAATTGGAGTAGGGTCAATTTTAAAATCACCAGTGTGAATAATCGTCCCAGCTCTTGTAGTAATTGCAAGTGCTGAAGCATCGATAATTGAGTGAGTAATATGAATAAATTCAATGTCAAATTCGCCTATTTTATATGTTTTTCGCTTTTCAACTGGACGAAAATAACTTCTACAAGATTTTAGTCCGTGTTCGTCAAATTTGTTTGAAATCATACCAAGTGGAAGCGGGGTGGCATAAATAGGAAACTGAAATTCTTTGAAAAAATACGGCACTGCTCCAATATGATCTTCATGAGCGTGAGTGATGATAATAGCTCTAATTTTATCTTTTATCTTGCGAATATAATCAAAATCAGGTATCAAAATATCAACTCCAGGCATATTTTCATCAGGAAAACTCATACCCACATCTACAATAATAGCATCTTTTTCTGTCTCAAATACGGTCATATTTGCACCAATTTCACCAAGTCCGCCAAGTGGAGTTATGCGAATTTTGTGCTCACTTGAGTTTGAATATTTGAGTGGATTGAGCCTTAAATCATGAATAGCTTTGTTTGCTTCAATAGCTGATTTCATCGCCATTTGCCAATTTTCATCTCCAGTAATTTTGACAATTTGAGCTTTGTGATGATTTTTTTTCTTTTTTTCACCGTTTTGGGCTGTATTTTTGGGGCTGGTTTGTGGTTTGTTTTGTGGCAAATTTGATTTTGAGGTTAAATTTTGAGCTGGTTTATCGCTATTTTTGGTTAAATTTGATTTATTTTTTTGATTATTTGTTTGTTCGCTTTGTTTTAAAAGATTGTTTTTATGATTTTTATAACGGCGTTTTTTATTTTTTTGCGTTACATCATTGTTTTCGTTCATTTTCTACCTCTTTAAATATTTTTTTATACAAGGCTACGCTAAGCTCGTGCGGACGGATATTTAAAGAGATATTATGAGATGAAAATAAAGAATTTAAAAACTCTTTATTATAAATTTGCGAAAGATTTTTTAGTAAAGTTTTGCGAGGTGCGGCAAATGAGACTTTCAAAAAGCTTTTAAATTTAACTAAATTTAAATCAATTTTTTTAGTTTTTTTAAGTCTAATTACACTTGAAGTTACTTTTGGTGCAGGTTCAAAACACTCACTTCCCACATCAAAAAGTAATTCGCACTCTCCATTTAAACTCGCTAAAATCGCAAGAGAGCTAAACTCTCTCTCCCCTACTTTAGCACAAAATTTAATCGCCACTTCTTTTTGCACCATAACCACAAATCCAAAGCAGTTTTCATCATCTAATGCCCTTAAAATGATATTTGTCGCTACATAATATGGCAAATTTGCTACCAAAAAATATTCACTTTGCGAGATTTCATTCCAAGCCAAAAGTGCGTCAATATTTCGCAATTTTAGCTTTTTGGTATTTATATAGGCATCAAATTTGCCAAGCAAAATCTCGTAAAGATCGCTATCTATCTCATAACACTCAAGCTTAATATCCAACAAAATAAGCTTTTGCGTCAAATCACCTAAGCCAGGCCCAATCTCAACAATGCGTGGAAATTTGGGAATCGCTTTGATGATTTGATTTTTGATATTTTCATCTTTTAAAAAATTCTGTCCGAACTTTTTTTTGGCTTTAATCATCACAGATTATCCGAAATTTTCTAAAGGCAAATTATAGATTAATTTTATAAACGATAAGTCAATTAAATTGATTTTTAGCAAATTTGATAAATTTGATTAAATTTGGTGCTAAATTTAATCAAATTTAGTCTTATAAACCTGCGTTTGCGATCGCTTCGGCTTGGTAATTTGCAATTAGTGGATCAATTATCTCATCAAAAGTCCCACTTGCCATAATCGCATCTAGGCGATAAAGAGTTAAATTTATTCTGTGGTCTGAAATGCGGTTTTGTGGATAATTATAAGTGCGAATTCTACCACTTCTATCGCCTGTGCCGACTTGATCTTTTCGCTCACTTCTTTCTTTTTCTAATCTTTCTTGTTCTTGCATATCATAAAGTCTAGCTTTTAGCACTTTTATAGCGGCTTCTTTGTTTTTGTGTTGGCTTTTACCATCTTGATTGACTACAACAAGTCCTGTTGGTATATGAGTTACACGCACAGCACTATCTGTGGTATTTACTGACTGCCCGCCATGACCAGAACTTCGCATAACATCGATTTTAAGATCGTTTGGATTGATTTGTATTTCATTATCTTCAAT
>JAGAZK010000181.1 GCA_017940085.1 Campylobacter sp. | reverse complement strand
GACTTCTGGGTGAAATTGCATAGCATAAATTTTGCGATTTTCATCGGCAAATACGCAATACTCGCTACTTTTTGAAGTTGCCATTACTTCAAAACCGCTGGGCATTGTTTCAACCTTATCGGCATGGCTCATCCAAACTACACTTTCATCTTTTACGCCATCAAAAAGAGCTGAATTTTTTGCGATTTTAAGCTCTGCTTTGCCGTATTCTTTGTGGCTTGCAGGTATTACGCTACCACCAAATTTATGAGCGATTAACTGCATTCCGTAGCAAATCCCAAGTATCGGCAAACCTAAATCAAAAATTTTCTCATCGCAAAAATAAGCGTCCTTTGCATACACGCTCGCAGGTCCGCCGCTTAAAATCAAGCCTTTTGGGCTTTTTGCTTTGATTTGCTCGATACTTGCATTAAACGGGATTAACTCGGTATAAACGCCTTGCTCTCTTAGTCTGCGTGCAATTAACTGAGTGTATTGAGATCCGAAGTCCAAAACTAAAATATCTGCTGTTTGCATAAAAAATCCTAAAATAAAAATTTAATTGAAATTGTAGCTAAATTTGATTAAATTTATTGTTGCTCTGTTTTTGCTGTGGTTTCATCGCTATAAAATGGATCTGCTTTGTATCCGCAACCACTAAGCAAAATTAAAATTAAAAATGTTAAAATCACCGAATGAAAAGTTTTGAAATCATAAATCATATCTTAGATCTCCCAAATTTTGCAAAATTAAAATCATTTAATGAAACAACAAGTGTCCTTAAATCAATGCTTGGGCGAAATTTAGGTGGGCTGATTAAATTTGCTTACCAAAAAGAACAAAACTCTCAAATTTGGCTTTTTATCGCTGTGCTTAGCCCACTTGCCATGCACGAATTAAAGCACGATAGTAACATATTTTTGATAAGTTCTTTATTAAAAAAATATTGCGAATTAAACCCTACTTCCAAAATCAAAAAGCCAGATCAAATTCGCTTTTTTATACCCAAAACAAGCGGTATTTCAAAAAATCCAATTTTTGGGCTTTATGATTTACCAAAAATATCAAATTTGCCAAAAGGCGAGTTTGAAAATACAGCCCAAGATCCCCAAATTTACGAAGCTTTTGAAACAATAAGAAATGTAATCAAAAATGCTAACAAACGAGCTTAAATCACTGCCAAATTCGCCCGGCGTTTATGAATACTTCGACATTAACGGCAAACTTTTGTATATCGGCAAGGCAAAAGTGCTAAAAAATAGAGTAAAAAGCTATTTTTCTTTTACTCCAAATTTATCGCCAAATCCAAATTTAAGCCCAAGAATTGCAAAAATGATAAGCGAAGCTGTGCATGTTGAGTGGATTGAGACTGCTAGTGAAAACGATGCTTTGATTTTGGAAAATTCATTTATCAAGCAACTTCGCCCAAAATACAATATTTTGCTCAGAGATGACAAAACTTATCCTTATATTTTTATAGATTTGAGTGCGGATTTCCCTAGATTTGAAATAACTCGCAAGATTATTAAAGGCAAGGGAATTAAGTATTTTGGACCATTTTACAAAGGCTCAAAAGAAATTTTAAGTGCGATTTATGAGCAATTTAATTTAGTCCAAAAAAGCTCATGTCTAAAAAGCAAAAAAGCTTGTATTTTTCATCAAATGGGGCGCTGTCAAGCACCTTGTGAAAATAAAATCTCCAAAAATGAATATGCAAAAATCGTTTCAAACGCTCTAAAATGCCTAAAAAATCCACATCTACTTATACCTGAGCTAAAAAACAAAATGGCATTTTATGCGATGAGCGAAAACTACGAAGAAGCAGCAAATTTACGCGATTTGATAAAAGTAATTGATGAAGTTTGTATCAAAGTCCAAATTGATATAGCAAGGCTTGAAGATTTTGAAGCAATTGCAGTTGGATTTGAAAATCAAATGCTTTGCTGGGTTAGACTTAGTGTTAGAAGTGGTAAAGTAGCGTATTCTAGGCACTCTATCACGCCATTAAAAAGCTTTAATAAAAGTGATTTAAATGAAATTTACAAACAGATTATTTTAGAAAATTTCCCGCCGCAAATACCGCTAAATGCTACAAAAATATATGTTTATGATGAATTTGATGATATAAATTTAATAAGCGATATTCTAAGTGAGAGATTTAATAAAAAAATCACTATCCAAGCTCCAAAAATCGGCGATAAACGCAGGATTTGCGAAATTGCTTTACAAAATGCAAATTCTTTAATCAAAAAGCACATCAAAACCCATAATTACGATTTGCTAAATGAGATAAAACAATATTTTAATCTTTCAAATTTACCACTTAAAATTGAGTGTTTTGACAATTCGCATATATTTGGCTCGGCACCTGTGGGAGCGATGATTTGCTGGGAAATTGATGATTTTAATAAATCAAATTATCGCCATGTGCATCTAAATCACAAAAATGATTATGACCAAATGCACCAAATGCTCACAAATAGGGCTTTACGATTTGATAAACTCTCTCCACCTGATTTGTGGGTGATTGATGGTGGGGTTGCACTTTTAAATTTAGCAAAAGAAATCTTACAAAGCAGCGGTGCAAATGTAGATATAATCGCAATTTCAAAGGAAAAAATTGATGCCAAAGCTCACCGTGCAAAAGGCTCGGCAAAAGACCAAATTTACACTGAATTTGGCAAATTTAATCTAAACACAGATGATAAAAAACTCCAGTTTTTCCAAAAACTTCGAGATGAAGCACATCGCTTTGCAATCTCTTTTCATCAAAAAACAAAAAGAAAACAAGATCTTCAAAATAGTGAGCTTGAAAAAATCGGTATTTCAAAAGGTAGCATAATTAAGCTCATTAATTATTTTGGGAGTTTTGAAAATATCAAAAACGCTAAATTTGACGAAATCGCAAAAATCTCAAATAAATCAGTCGCCCAAAAAATCGCTAAATTTAATCAAATTTAATCAAATTTGGTGGTATTGGATAAATTTATTTCACAAAATACTGCTTGAAAATTAAATTTATCCGCATTTAAAAATTTGCACTAAATTTGATTAAATTTAGCCATATAGCGAATAAATTTAGTGCAAATTTAAACCTTTTTTGGATAATCAAAAAACAAAATTTTTGCATTTTGGCTATCTATTTGGCTCCAATTTTTGCACTCAAATTTAATCCCGACAATTCCACAAGTCGGAATATGACCGATACTTCCATTGCTCAAAATATCGCAAGCTTCGGTAATTTCATCATTGTGGCAAACTAAAAAAATGCTTTTTAGTTTATCATCTAGAGATTTTGCAAAATTTATCAAAAACTCGGGCGAAGTCGCATACAACTCTTTTTGTTGGTGGATTTTTTTGCAATCAAATTTAATCTCATCGCAAATCAAAAATGCCGTTTTTAGTGTGCGTTTAGCAGATGAGGCATACACAGCATCTGGGAAAATTTTCATTTTTTTAAGTCTTTTGCCCATCATTTTGGCATTGTCTTTGCCGCGAGTATTTAAATCTCGCTCAAAATCAGGCGTAACGCCGTCGTGAGTGGATTTGGCGTGTCGTATAAAATAAATCGTTTTCATATTTGTCCTTGTAAATTTAAGATATTTTCAAGCTCAATTTGTGAAAATCCGGCTTTTAATCTTGCTTGTAAATCTAGTTTTCTTGTGGTTTTGAAGGCTTTTGGATAGTGTTTTTGGACTATATTTATCCAAGAATTTGGATTAACGCCCATTTTTTGGCAACTAAATTTAAACCATTTATCGCCTTTTTTGACATGATTTATTTCTTCATCGTGAATGATTTGCAAAATCTTACAAAGCTTGGATTTTTCTTTATCTACAGCAAATTTTGACATTATAAAAATATTTGCATCTAGCCCATTTGCTTCCATAAATCTAGGTAAAATCGCCATTCTATCAAGCACACTTTGGCTAGTCTTTATCAAAGCCACAAAAAGCCCGTCATGCACGGCAAAATCGCCGTATTTATGACCAAATTTGCTAAGCTCATTTTCAATCATTTTAAAATGCCTAATTTCGTCCCACGCTACTTCTAACCAGTCAAAATAATAATCTCGTGGCATATTTGCAAACCTATAACATGCATCAAGAGCGATGTCAATGGCACTATATTCTATGTGTGCGACAGAGTGCAAAAAAACAGCGGTTTTATCAGCGTTTTTTGGCTTTTTGAGATCTTTCATACTAAAAACTTCGCAAAACCCAGCATAACTTGGTTTTTCAAGCGGTTTTGGGCTAAATTTGACCCCAAAATCAAATTCATTATTTTTAAATTCATCAAAAAATACTTCAAATTTGTTAAATTTATCTTCTAAAACGGCGTTCTCAATCTCCCAAACTTTGTCAAAAAAATCTAATCGCATTTCTAAATTTCCCCGCTAAATATCCAACTACAAAGCCAAAAATATGTGCATACCACGCCACGCTTATGCCCAAAAGCAAAGGTGCAAAACTCATAACCAAAAGTGCGATTAACAATCCTTTTGTGTTCGCTTTGTCATAAAATGCTACAAATCCTAGCAATACGCATATCGCACCACTTGCCCCGATTAAATTTACGCTTGTATTTATTAGTAAATAACTAAGGCTTAAAATGCTCGTCAAAACACCGCCAATTACATACAAAAACGCAAATTTAATACTCCCCAAATGTCTCTCAAGCAAACTTCCAAACCCATAAAGCACCGACATATTCATAAACAAATGCAAAAAATTAGCATGGATAAATAAAGTTGTGAAAATTTGCCACCAGGCCCCATTTAAAAAATAAATAT
>JAGAZK010000180.1 GCA_017940085.1 Campylobacter sp. | reverse complement strand
TTTTACTGGACTTACAAATGTCCCACAAATCTCGTCCAACAATTCTATTTGATTTAGATGGGACTTTGATTGACTCCACAACTGCAATTTTAAGCGGTTTTAATGGAGCATTTGAGCATTTTTGTTTGCCAAATCCAAAAGATGAACAAATTTGTTCGCTCATTGGCTACCCTTTAGAAGATATATTTGCCAAATTAAACGCTCCAAGCGAATTAATACCAAATTTGATAGCCAAATACAAAGAAATTTATCGTTCGTTGTATTTAGAAAATACAACTCTTTTGCCAAATGTAAATTTAGCTATTCAAACTGCGGCTAAATTTGCAGATCTTGGAGTAGTTACTACAAAAACTTCAAAATATTCATCAAATTTACTCGAAAATTTAGGCATTTTGAAATATTTTAAGATTTTGATTGGAAGAGATGATGTAATAAATCCAAAACCAAATCCAGAGCCTATTTTAAAGGCATTAGAAATACTTAACAAACCAAAACAAAATGCCTTTATGGTAGGCGATACAAATTTAGATATAAATTGTGCTAAACAAGCTGGAATTAACGCTATAGCCGTATCTTGCGGATACGAAAGCAAAGAAAATTTACAAAAAATCGCAAATATTGTCAAAGATGATGCTTTACAAGCAGTTTTGCATATCCAAAATTGCGTTTTATAAAATTTTCTTAAATTTCAAATTTAAGATAAAATTTGTTTTATTAGGATATAATCCGCCCCATGAAAACGATAAAAGTCAATGCAAAGCCGTATCAAACAAATGCAAATGATTTAAATTCCTTAAAATTTGAATTAAATTTAAAAGATGAAATAATTGCAATTTACAAAGGTTTTGCTGTAAGCGAAAATTTGCCAATTAACGAAAATGACAGCATAGTTTTTATAACAAAAAATCAAATCCCGCCAAATGATATTTTGCAAGAAATGATGAGTGCTAGAAATAGCCCAGAAGTAAATTTGGCTCTAAAATCTGCCAAAGTCGGTATCGCAGGGCTTGGCGGACTTGGAAGTAGCGTAGCAATCGCACTTGCAAGGGTTGGGGTGAGTTATCTTAAGCTTGTAGATTTTGACACTGTAGATCCATCAAATTTAAATCGCCAACAATATTTTGTAAATGATATTGGTAAATTTAAAACTGAGGCTCTAAAAGACATAATTTCACAAATAAATCCATTTGTAAAAGTAGAAATTGCCACAATCAAACTCGATGAAAACAATATAAATGAAGTTTTTAGCGAGTGTGGGATTGTAGCTGAGTGTTTTGACAATCAAAAATCCAAAGCTATGATTATAAATTTTCTCAAAAATAAAATGATAGTCGCAGCTAGCGGCATGGCAGGATATGGGAATAGCGATGCAATCAAAACTAATAAATTTGCCAAAAATCTTTATATTTGTGGAGATCTAAAAACTGAAGCTAAAATCGGTAATGGCTTAATGGCACCAAGAGTTGGGATTTGTGCAATGCATCAAGCAAACAAAATTTTAGAATTATTAATAAATGGACAAGAAAATGGATAAATTTAAACTTGGCGGGAAAGAATTTAATTCTCGTTTTATTATAGGATCTGGTAAATTTGATCCAAATTTAATTCAAGCTTGTATAAATGAAGGCGAAGTAGAGATCGTAACTATGGCACTTCGCAGAGTTCATGACAAAAACGAAAACATTACAAATTTTATTCCTAAAAATATCACGCTTTTGCCAAATACAAGCGGAGCAAGAAATGCAGATGAAGCACTTCGTATAGCAAGACTTGCTAGAGAGCTTGGGTGCGGGGAATTTATTAAAATTGAAGTAATTAGAGAAAGCAAATATTTGTTTCCTGATAATTATGAGAGCACAAAAGCCACCGAACTTCTTGCAAAAGATGGCTTTATCCCACTTGTTTATATGTATCCAGATCTAAATACAGCAAGAGATTTGTTAAACGCAGGAGCTGCTGCTATTATGCCATTAGCTGCTCCTATTGGTTCAAACAAAGGTATGATAAACCGCGATATTATTCAAATTTTAATTGATGAAATAAAAGCTCCAATTATCGTAGATGCTGGGCTTGGCAGACCTAGTGAAGCATGTTTGGCAATGGAAATGGGCTGTGCGGCAGTGATGGCAAATACAGCAATTGCAACTGCAAATGATGTCAAAGGTATGGCAAAAGCGTTTGCTGGAGCTATTAAAGCTGGTAGAATTGCGTATTTAAGCGGACTTGGTAGGGTTAGAGATACTGCTCAAGCTAGTTCGCCATTAACTGGATTTTTGGAATAATTTATGCAAAAAACCAACCACATGGAGTATCTCCCGCACCAAGAAGCGATAAATTCAAACATAATGGATATTATTTTAGATGAGTGGGAAAATGCTGATTTTAGCAAATTTGATTCAAATGATGTTTTAGCCGCAATTTCTAAAGATAAAAAAGATTTAAATGATCTAAAAGCACTTCTAAGTCCAGCAGCAGCTCCATTTTTAGAGCAAATCGCTAAGGCTGCTAAAATCCAAAAAGAAAAATATTTTGGCAAAAATATATATTTATTTACGCCAATTTATATAGCAAATTTTTGCGACAATCATTGTATTTACTGCGGATACAACACAAAAAACAAAATCAAACGCCAAAAATTAAATTTAAGTGAGATTAAATTTGAGCTTGAAAATATCGCAAGAAGCGGTTTTAGCGAGATTTTGTTATTAACAGGTGAGTCTGAGATAAACTCATCTTTACAATACATTGCAGATGCTTGTAGGATTGCAAAACAATATTTTAGCAATGTTGGAATTGAAATTTATCCATTAAATAGCGACCAATACGCATATTTGCATAGTTGTGGGGTGGATTTTGTAACTGTATTTCAAGAAACTTATAACCCAAACAAATATGAAAAAATCCATTTAGCTGGAAATAAAAGAATTTTCCCGTATCGCTTAAATACTCAAGAAAGGGCGATTATGGGCGGAATGAGAGGTGTGGCATTTGGAGCACTTTTAGGGCTTGATGATTGGCGAAAAGACGCTCTTTGCACCGCACTTCATGCTAGTTTGATCCAAAACAAATACCCACACGCTGAGATTTCTATTTCTTGCCCAAGACTTCGTCCTATCGTAAATAATGGCAAAATCAATCCAAAAGATGTCGGAGAAAGGGAGCTTTTGCAAATTATTTGTGCTTATAGGCTGTTTTTGCCTTATGCTGGGATTACTCTTAGCACAAGAGAGAGTGCGAGATTTAGAGATAATGCGATCAAGCTTGGTATTACTAAGGTTTCAGCTGGAGTTAGCACGGGTATTGGCGAACACGGTGGCAAAAATAAAACCGATCAAGGCGATGCTCAGTTTGAAATAAACGATTCTAGAAGTATAAACGAGATCAAAGATGCGATAAAAAGAGCAAATTTAACTCCTGTGATGAATGATTATTTGTTTGTTTGAGAGACTAAATTTAATAAATTTGGTCTAAAATTTGGCTCAAATTTGATTAAATTTAATTAAATTTGCTTTAAATTTATTCAAGTTGTTAAAATTTATTACAAAACTAACAAAAATTACTCAATTATCTTGAAATAATGCGAATAAAATTATATAATTATGTGTAAATTTGGTGGTAAAAATGACTTTATATAAAAAAGTGTATGTGTCTTTGGATATTAAAAATGATGTAAATTATAAACACATGCTCTCAGCGTGGAATCACAGCAATGGTTTAGAATTTGTTTCTAGATATAATGACGGCGGAGATGTTTCTAGCCAAAAAACGCTAATTATGTCGCTACTAAGATCGGCTAATATCGTTTTGACCATTATTGGTAGCAAATCAGATAGCCTTCATGCCAAATCAAAAGACATCGGATATAGAAATTGGCAAAATTTTGAAATCGCAAAAGCTAGAGAATATAAGAAAAAAATCGTAGCTGTTTTTATAGACTCTGCATTTGCTACGCCTGTAGAGCTTTTGGGTGCTGGATATATCAAAGTTAATAAATTTGACCACGATTCAATTTTGAGAGCTATTAAACTCTGTTAGTTTATTTACTTTTGATTAATAATTAAAATTTAAGTTTAATTATACTATAATCGGCGGTTATTTAATTTAAGGATATGCGTGGGTAGAGCGTTTGAATATAGACGAGCATCAAAAGAGGCTCGTTGGGATAAAATGAGTAAATTATTTCCAAAACTTGGCAAAGCTATAACTATGGCTGCTAAAGAAGGCGGCGTGGATCCAGATATGAATCCCAAACTTCGCACAGCAATTGCCACAGCCAAAGCTCAAAATATGCCAAAAGACAATATCGATGCTGCTATCAAAAGAGCAAGTGGTAAAGATAGTGCTGATATTAAGACTATATTTTATGATGGAAAAGCCGCAAATGGAGTGCAAATTATCGTAGAAACCGCTACTGATAATCCAACTAGAACAGTTGCAAATGTAAAGGCTGTATTTAACAAAAATGGCGGAGAATTGTTGCCAAGTGGGAGTTTGAGCTTTATGTTTGCACGAAAAGCTGTTTTTCATACAGATTTGGTCGATATGGATTTAGATGAATTAGAATTAAATTTAATTGATTTTGGTCTTGAAGAAATGAATAAAAATGACGATGAGTTAATAATTATCGGCGATTATACAAGCTTTGGGAGCTTAAATGAAGGCATTGAAAAGTCAGGCTTAAAAATCAAAAAAGGAAATTTAGAATTTATTCCAAATTCTACTATTTCATTAAATGACGAAGCACTTGAGCAAATAGAAAAATTAATTGACAAACTTGAAGATGATGATGATGTTCAGGCTGTCTATACAAATATAGAGTAAAAATGGAACAGATTAGACATTACGAGATTAATCAAAAATTATTATCAAAAGCCAAATATGCTGCAATTAACACAGTTTATGGCACGATGAATGTGGAATTAAAAGGCGATGAAGCCCCGCAAACTGTTACAAATTTTATTAATCTTGTGATGAATGGTTTTTATGACGGACTTACTTTTCATAGAGTAATACCAAATTTCGTAGCCCAAGGCGGTTGTCCTTACGGCACTGGTAGGGGAGGTCCGGGTTGGGTAATTAAATGTGAATGCGTAGGTCAAAAATCCAAACACAAAAGAGGCTCAATTTCTATGGCTCACGCTGGGCGAGATACTGGTGGATCTCAGTTTTTCATTTGCTTTGCAGATCAGCCGCATTTAGATGGAGTTCATACTATTTTTGGTCAGCTTTGCGACAAAGAAAGTTTTGCTGTGCTAGATCAAATCAAGCAAAATGATAAAATTATTTCTATAAACATAAAAGACAAAATATAATGCGTTTGTTTTGGTTTTGTATTTCGGTTTTTTGTTTTTCACTATTGTTAATTTCGCATTTTGTCCTTGAAAAATATCTTTTTATGCCACCTTGTGAGCAGTGCGTTTATATAAGATTTTCTATAGCTATGATAGCTGTTGGCTCATTTGTTGCCACATTTAAGATATTTTTTTCAAGTTTTTTTGGATATATACTTGGATTTGGCGGTATTATTTACGGATTTATAAGTGCATTGAAGCTAAATTCAATATATAAAGCCATCAAAGAATTAAATTCATTTGGAATAACGCCTTGTAAAATGGAGCCAGATTTTCTTTTTGGCTTAAAATTACATCAATTTGATTTTTTTAGACCAAAGGGAGATTGCGGTTTTGATATGCCTGTCGTGCCGTTAAATGCAAATTTATCGCCAC
>JAGAZK010000179.1 GCA_017940085.1 Campylobacter sp. | reverse complement strand
TCTAAATTTGCTTTTGTTAGTTCTTTTTTGACACTTTCAAAATCGCTTTTACAAAATCCAAATTTATTCACACCTTTAATCGCTGAAAACAAGCTTTCAAGCGAAGTTTTGGCGTCATTTGAGATGATATTTATACTAAAAATATTCAAAGTCCTTTGGTTAAAAAGACTATCACTACTAAAACTACCATTTAATGGGCTTTTGAGTGTGATATTTAATTTTTCATAACTCAAATTTAATAATCTTGAAATATACTGCTTAAGCCAAATTTTTCTTAAATTTTCTTCATTATTAAGTGGGCTAAAATCACCTTCAAATATCAAATTTGCCATATTTGCTTTGTTTTGTTTTTCTACAATTTCAAAAAAATCAGTTTGAAAATCTGATAATTTTTTGTTTTCGTGATTAAATTCGTTGTTTTTAAATTTAGCAAATCTCGATTTGATTTGTTTTTGGATAGATTTTGGGTCTATATCTCCCACAACTATGATTGAGCTAAATTTAGGCTGATAATTTTTCTTATAAAATCCTACTAAATCATCTTTTGTAGCATTTTTGATGATTTCGTTTTTGCCAATTGGAAAACGATTTATAAAAATACTATCTCCATACAAATATTTCGCTCTTTGCTCATAAATTCGTCTTTGATAATCTTTTTTGGCCTCTTCTAAAATCACGCCTTTTTCTTTTTGGATTTCAGAAAAATCAAAATTTAATCCACCAAGCCAGTCTTCAAGCACCAAAAATGCACTATTTACATTTTGCTCATTTACGCTAATTTGAAGATTGTAAGTCGTATTTAAAAAACTCGTCATCGCATTTAAATCAGCCCCAAATCTCACGCCCAAACTCTCAAGCTTTTTGATAAGCTCATTTTTGCTGAAATTCTTACTGCCATTAAAAGCCATATGCTCAACAAAATGTGCCAAACCTTGTTCAGTTGCGTTTTCATCGGTGCTTCCGCTATTTATATCTAAATAAAAATAAGCCATATTTTTTGGATTGTCATTTGCTAAAATATAATATTTCAGCCCATTTTCAAGCTCACCTTTAAGCACAGAACTATCAAATCTAAGCTCACTTCCCCAAGCCAAACAGGCAAAAATCAAAAAAATAAAAAATCTCAAATTTCTCTCCTACACAAAAGTATTAAAAATCCGTAAATTCCAGTAATTGCGACAAAAACAGCATTAAATTTGTCTTTTTGTCTATAAAATACAAAAACTGCCAAAATCAAAGATAAAATCAAGCTAAAATGATTAAATTTAGCCACTCCAAACTCATAAGCTCTTGAAAATTTATCTATCTTAAGCGATATTTCAAAAGGCAAAATAAATTTTAAAAAATCAATTTTTTCATTTGGAATATCAAATTTAGTCTGCTTATACACAGAAAAATCAGGATTGTGAGTGATTAAATTTATTCCTTCTTGGCTTTTTAGACTTAAGTGTTTAAAAAGTGGATCGATTTTTAAAAGCAAATTTTCTTTGTCCCACAAATACTTGCTAAGCGTGATTTGGCGGTAATTATCATAGCTAATCAAACTCACCTCATCTCCACAAACCAAAGCCCCATAAAATTCTTTTCTAAAATGCTCACTAACTGCTATATTTACGACATTATTACAAATAATTTGCGTATTTTTGACAATTGGCTCATTGTCTTTTAATAAAATATGAAAAATTTGCCCATCTTTATCTACCACAAAAGCACCCTCATCAAAGCTTTTGAGCAAATTTGGATTTGAATAAAATCCTTTTAGATTAAATTTAGCCCCGCTATCTAAAAGAGCATTTTTAAATTTATCGCTCAAATCCTTATCAATCTCGTTTGTAGCAGTATTTATAAACACAAAATCATCACTAATATCTATCAAATGACTTGGAATTTGGAGTTTGAGATTTTTGGGATTTGATTCAAGCAAAGCAAAAAGCGGAGTTTGGGATTTGAGATTGTTTTTGTATTGAAGCCCAAAATACTGGGAATTTTGACGAATCAAAGCAATATCACTAGCAAAATAATCAAACTCGCTTGGAAAATTGTCATTTTTAATCAAAACTGAATAAAAATCAAAAGGCAAACTCGCCATATATTCATCTTCGCTGAGATTTTTTTGGTCTTTTATTATAAAATATTCCCTTTTTTTAGGTCTAGCTTGATAAGAACTTAGCACAAATTCATCAAAAACAGGCGAAAAATCTATATGATAAGATTTATAAGATTTTGGCAAAATAAAATCCAAAATGCTTGGAATAAAAAAAGCCAAAATAAGCACAAAGCACGAATTTAACACTAAATTTGATAATCTCATTTTAAATAACCTTGCTTGTATTTTTTGATAACAACTTGCAGATTTGTGTATGAAAATACCAAGCAAAATGCAAAAAATACATAAAATTTGTCATTTTGGCTGTATGAAGTAAAGCTCACCAAATCTGGATTTATTTTAAAATACACAAATACCAATACGCTCCAAGATACGATATTTAGTGCGATTTCGCTAAATTTAGAACTAAAAACTATCCCAAAAGGTGCGAAAAACAAAATAACACAAAAAGCAAAATTATTTATGAGTAAATTTATTAAATTTAAACTCAAATTTAATGGAAAAACCACACAAAAAAATCCAAACAAAACAATAAATTCAATCAAAAAAACAAAAATCAAAAAACAAAGTGGAAGTGCTGTGATAATTAGAACTTGCTTTAAATTTGAAAGCGGGAAATGAAAATGAAGCCTTAATCTGCCGCCGATTTTTTCTCTATAATAACAAAAAAAGCCCAAAATCACAGCAAAAAATATATTTAAAACATCAAGCCACAAAAAACTAAACTCAAAACCATAATTTATCCCAAAAATCACTTCGCTTTTGCCACTTAGATTAAATTGGCGTAAAATATTGGCAATTATTGCTATCAAATCAAAAATCACAAAACCCAAAAACGCCAAAAACGCAGTCTTGATTTTCAAAAACTCTTTTAAAACAATCGCTCTCATCAATATCTTCCCACAAAACCCAAAAACGCATCTTCAAAGCTTAAATTTAATTCTTTTACCCCATTTGGAATATCAAAAAATCCATAAATTTGCTTTTTGTTTTTAAGCTTAGTAATACTCG
>JAGAZK010000178.1 GCA_017940085.1 Campylobacter sp. | reverse complement strand
CCCAAATGGAATAAATTTGCCAAAATCAGTCCAAAAAGCTGAAGCTAAGACTGAATTTTGTGATAAATTTGGCTTTGATATTGAGATTCCTATTATACTTTTTGTCGCAAATGATTTTGAAAAAGAAGGACTTGAGTCATTTTTGAAAATACTTAGCCAACTTACTAATAAATACAAAAATTTAGCCAAAAAACTAGGCGTGAGTGTTGCATTTATGGGCGAACAAAGAAATATAAGTAAATTTTACGAAGCTAGTGATTTGTTTTTGTATCCTGTGGTGTATGAGCCATTTGGAAATGTAGTATTAGAGGCTATGAGTTATGGTTGTGCAGTAGTAACCACAGCACAATGCGGTGCAAGTGAGCTTTTGAGTGATAAATATTTTATTTTAAAAAATCAAAACGACACAAATGCACCAAAAATAGTCAATGATCTTTTAGAAAAACCAGAACTTATGAACAAATTTGGACTTGCAAATATTGAAATTTCACATAATTTTACTATTGAAAGAAATGCTCAACTTACTTTAAAGGTGATAAATGCGTATATTCATTGAACTCCCGACTTGGCTAGGTGATTCTGTAATGGCAAGTGTAGCCATTGAAAATATAGTAACTAATATCCCAGCCGCAAAAATTGTATTTTTTGGCTCAAGTGTTTCTACTGAGCTTTATAAACACCACCCAAATGCTATTGAAATCATAGAAGATCAATCAAAAAAATCGTTTTTGAGATATTTTTGGCTTTCTAAAAAAATAGATGAATTAGATGAATTTGACTTAGCTATTAGTTTTAGATCACATTTTAGCTCTAAATTTATCTTAAATATGATAAAAGCCAAGAAAAAAATCATATTTAAAAGCAAAAAAACAAAAACTCATCAAGTAAATCAATATTTGGAATTTGTAAATTTAAACCTAAATTTACTCCCAATAAACACAGAACAAAGAATATATTTCGCTAGACAAGATTTGCAAATTAAGGGCAAAAAAGAGCTTTTGGGTATAAATCCGGGTGCTACATACGGCTCAGCAAAAAGATGGCCACCAGAATATTTCGCATCAGTAGCTCAAACATTTAGCGATAGATTTGATATAGTGATTTTTGGCTCAAACAAAGAAAAAGAAATGTGCGATAGAATCGAGCAAATTTTAAATGAACAAAGCGTAAATTCTATAAATTTATGTGGCAAAACCACTATCAACGAACTTGCAAATGCATTATCACAGCTTGATTTATTTATCACAAATGACAGCGGTCCAATGCACTTGGCAGCATCGTTCAAAATACCTATGATAGCGATTTTTGGCTCTACTAGATATGATCAAACTGCACCTTATGGAAATATGAGAGCTAGAGTGTTGCATTTGGATTTACCATGTATGCCGTGTATGAAGCGAAAATGTCCTCAAAAAAATCACGCTTGTATGAAAGATCTAACACCAAATTTAGTCGTAACAGCCATAAGAAGACTTCTTAATATGGACGATCAAATTAGATTAAGCCATTAAATTTAGCAAATTTACAATAAATCAAATTTGTTTATAAATTAAAATTTGCTAAAATCCCGCTTCTAAAGGCAAAAAATGAACTATGATATTATCATCAACCCGGCGGGCGGAGGCGGAAAGGCTGCAAAGTTCTGGAAGTCGGTGGAGCCGGAGTTTGAGGATGTGTCCTATACCGTTCATTATTCGTCGCTTGATCACGGAATCCGGGAGATTGTCCATGAACTGACGTCCCGCGGGCAGGAAGTAAATCTGATCGTGGTCGGCGGAGATGGCTCCATGAACGAAGCCGTCAACGGCATCGCGGATTTTTCCATGGTAAAACTCGGGTTTCTTTCCTGCGGCTCGGCGAATGATCTGGCAAAGGATGTCGGCACAGCGCCCACCGTCCATGAACAGATTGCCCGGATCAAGCAGGGAACGGAAGTGCGCCGGATCGATGTCGGTGAAGTGATTATGCATGATTATGCGGCCGCGGGGGATGAAAGCGGCCGTACAGTCCCGGAGGAACATCGGTTTCGCTTCAATATCAGCGCCGGTCTTGGCTGGGATGCGGAAATCTGTTTCCGCGTGGAACAGTCCCCCTGGAAGGAAAAACTGAACCGGATCCATCTTGGAAAACTGATTTATATCGCAGAGGCGGTG
>JAGAZK010000177.1 GCA_017940085.1 Campylobacter sp. | reverse complement strand
ATTTAGTGGCAAAATGCAACCTGGAATCACTCTTAGAGATCTTGTAAATGCAATACCTTATTATGCAATCAAAAAAGGTTTATTGAGTGTAGAAAAAAAAGGCAAAATCAATGTTTTTGCTGGAAAAGTGCTTGAGATTGAAGGTTTGCCTGATCTCAAAGTAGAACAAGCATTTGAATTGAGCGATGCAAGTGCTGAAAGATCGGCTGCAGCTTGCACAGTGGCATTAAATAAAGAACCAGTTATCGAATATCTAAAATCAAATATAGCTTTGATAGATGCGATGATAGATGCAGGTTATGAGAGCAAAACTACACTTGAGAGAAGAAAACAAAAAATGCAAGAATGGCTTGAGAATCCAACTCTTATGAAAGCTGATTCAAATGCTAAATATCACACAATTTTAGAAATAAATTTAGATGAAATCACAGAGCCGATTTTGGCTTGTCCAAACGACCCTGATGATGTAGCGACACTAAGCGAGATTTTGGCTGATCCAAAAAGAGCTAAAAATATTGATGAAGTATTTATTGGAAGCTGTATGACAAATATTGGGCATTATAGAGCCTTAGCCCAAATACTAAAAGACGAAGGTCAAGTTCCAGCTCGTCTTTGGATAGCACCACCTACTAAAATGGACGCCAAACAACTAAAAGGCGAGGGCTTATTTGCATTGTTTGGAGCAGCAGGAGCTAGAATGGAAGTAGCAGGGTGTTCGCTTTGTATGGGAAATCAAGCAAGAGTTCGCGATAATGCCGTAGTTTTTTCGACTTCTACTCGCAATTTTGATAATCGTATGGGCATGGGAGCTCAAGTTTATTTAGGTTCGGCTGAGCTTGGAGCAGTTTGTGCTATGTTAGGACGACTTCCAACCAAAGAAGAATACCTAAAAATCGTGCCTTCAAAGATTTCAGGCAAAGAAGATGAAATTTACAAATATCTAAATTTCAACGAAATTGAAAATTATCAATTAGAAGACTAGCAAATTTGCTAAAATTTAATCAAATTTGGCATTAAATTTAATAAATTTAGTGCCAAATTTACTCAAATTTACTCGCAAAAATCGCAAATTTAACTACCAAAGCCCAAATTTATTTAAATTTGCACCAAATTTATATTTCTAAATCAAATTTAACCCCAAATTTGAGACTAAATTTAGCTAAATAGCGTAAAATACCTAAATGGAAACTTTTTTATTTGCCGAGGGCGTTGGTATAGCTTCTGCTGCTTTGAGTGGATTTTTGTTTGGTATAAAAAGAGGTTGCGATTGGCTAGGCGTGTTTTTAGCTGCATTTTTAACCGCACTTGGTGGCGGGATTATGCGTGATGCACTAGTGGGACGACCCGTTTATTCATTTACGCATTATATGCCACTTTGTATTGTAATAGCTATGATGATTGTTTCAATAGCACTCAAACTCCACCACGAAAAAAGACAAGATCTTGAAAATAAATTTATTTTCATAGCCACAGATGCGATTGGAGTTGTGAGTTTTTCAATAGTCGGATCAATGATAGCTTGTGAGTTTGGCTTAAATATTTTTGGTGTGATATTAATCGCATTTGCAAATGGAGTAGGTGGCGGGATTTTGCGAGATGTGCTTTTAAATGAAATCCCATGGTTTTTGAAAACAGGGCTTTATGGCACGATTAGTATGGGTGTGGGATTAGTTTATTTTTGTTTTGATTATATTGATTGGACAGATATTTATGCTGTGCTTTTATTGCTTTGTGCTGGGGTTGTTTTTAGAATGTTTGCGTATTATAGAAATTGGCATTTGCCACAAATCAAATACAAGGATTAATTATGCTTATGAAAAATTATTCTCGTGTCAATTTGGCGTTTAAAAAGGGATTTGGCTCAATTTTGATTGATGAAACTAGGCGAGATTTTGTTGATTTTAGTAGCGGAATAGGAGTTTGTTCGCTTGGTCATGGACACAAAAAACTAGCCAAAACCATCTCCAAACAAGCTTCAAATTTGCTTCACACTTCAAATATTTATCAAATCACTCCCCAAACCAAACTAGCAGAGAAAATTTGCAAATTATTAAAATCGCCTTATTATTTGTTTTTCGCAAATTCTGGTGCGGAAGCAAACGAATGTGCTATCAAATTGGCCAAAAAACACGGCTTTAAAAAGGGCATTAAAGAAGTTGAGATTTTTTCGCTCTCAAATTCGTTTCATGGTCGCACAATGGCGACTTTAAAGCTTACTGGTCAAGACAAATTTCACCCACAAGATTTTGCTCCATATCCGCAAGGATTTAGATTTTTTGATAGTATTGATGAAATAATTACAAATTTAAACGACAACACCGCAGCTGTATTTATCGAGCTAGTTCAAGGCGAAGGCGGGATAAATCCGCTAGATAAGAAAAAAGTCCAAAATTTAGCCAAAATTTTGGCTCAAAAAGATATTTTGTTAGTAACTGATGAAGTTCAATGCGGAGTTTATAGGACTGGGGAATTTGTTACGAGCCAAATTTATGATATTGAGCCTGATATTATCACATTTGCCAAAGGTCTTGGTGGTGGCGTAGCGATAGGTGCTTGTGCGAGTAAGGAAGATATTTTTGAAGCAGGAGATCATGGCAGCACTTTTGGTGGCAATTTTTTGGCAAGTAGTGCAGGGTTGTGTGTTTTAGATGAATTACAAAAGCTAAAAAATAGTGGCAAACTTGATAAAACAATAGCAAATTTCACAAAAAAACTTGATAAAATCGCTAAAAAATTCCCAAATTTGATTGAGAAACGAGTAGGACTAGGACTTATGCAAGGTTTGGTTTTAAAAGATAACACAAATTTAAACAAAATCTTTGAAAATGCCATTAAATTTAGAGTTTTGATACTCAAATCTGGCAAAGCGACTTTGAGATTTTTGCCACCTCTTAATATCAGCCAAAAAGAAATCAATTTAGGCTTTAAACGCCTTGAAAAAGCATTGTCGGAGCTAAAATGAGATTGCTTAGCTTTAAGCACAACGCTCAGATTTCGCTTGGGGTTATTGGAAGTGATGAGAGTGTGTTAAATTTAGCCGATATTGGGCTTGATTTTGGTGGAGAAATGCTAAATTTAATCAAGAATTATAATAGCGAAATTCACGCTAAAATCGCTAAATTTGCTAAGCAAACAGGTGGCTTGAAATACGAACAAATCAGCAAATTTGCTCCTATAATAAATCCAGCCCAAGATATAATTTGTCTTGGAATAAATTATCTCGAACACGCCAAAGAATCATATAAATTTAAAAAAATTAAATTTGATGGCAAAAGGCAGTTTCCAGTATATTTTGGCAAAAGAGTAAATCAGGCAAATGCCGATACAGACTTGCTTCCAAGCCACTCAGATATTACTGATAGCTTAGATTATGAGTGCGAACTTGCTTGTATCATAGGAAAAGATGCTAAAAATGTGAGTTTAGACGAAGTAGATGATTATATTTTTGGTTGGACGATTTTAAATGATATTAGTGCGAGAGATATTCAAAACCGCTACAAACAATGGTATGGTGGCAAATCTTTGGATCAATCTTGTCCGATGGGGCCATGGATAGTTACAAAAGACGAGATTGATACTTCAAATTTAGCTATCAAAACATACATAAATGGCGAACTTAGACAAAACTCAAACACTTCACAAATGATTTTTGATATAAAATATGTCATAAATGATTTGAGCAAATTTATGAGTATAAAAGCAGGAAGTATAATATCACTAGGCACTCCTAGTGGCGTAGGCATGGGATTTGATCCACCAAAATATCTAAAAAGTGGCGATGAGATTGTGTGTGAGATAGAAAAAATAGGGCAACTTAGGAATAAAATTTTATAAAAATATCAAATTTATGATAAAATTGCACAAAAATTTGGTTTAGGAGAGCAAAATGGACGAAAATCAAGAAGAAGTAAAACCGCAAAAAGGCGGTAGCAACATTATTTTAATCATAATTATAGTTATTTTGATTGTATTTTTGCTAGGTGGTGGGTTGCTAGTATATTTTTTGATGAGTGGAAATGATGAAAGCTCGATCGAACAAGCCGAACAACAAGTCGCTCAAATGAGTAAAAAAGGACCAACTCCACGAGAAAGATCAAATGACTTTTTCAATGTAGGACCTATGTATCCATTGGATCAATTTGTCGTAAATTTGCTTAGTGAAAGTGGGTCAAGATACCTTAAAATGGAGCTAAATTTAGAACTTAGCTCAGAGATGCTTACACCAGAAATAGATCAAAAAAAGCCAATTATTCGCGATATTATCATACGAACTTTGACTTCTAAGACTTACGAAGATGTCAGCACAGCCAAAGGTAAAGAACGCCTAAAAGACGAGATTGTCGGCAAACTAAACGAAATAATTCGCGATGGCTACATCAAAAATGTGTTTTTTACTGATTTTATCGTGCAATGATAGGCATAGATATTGTCAAAATTGATAGAATTTCTCGCCTAAAGTCTAAATTTGGCGAGAAATTTTTAGATAGATTTTTATCTCCACAAGAAATCCAAATCGCAAACTCTATTGAAACCATAGCTGGGTTTTATGCAGCCAAAGAAGCTTTAGCAAAAGCACTTGGTTGTGGGATTGGGAGTGAATTTGGGTTTTTTGATGTCCAGATTACCAAAACAAATTTAAATGCTCCTAAACTCAACATAAATCCAAAAATCATCAATAAATTTCAAATCAAACAAGCCGAACTTAGCATTTCTCATGACGCAGGAATCGCTGTAGCTTGT
Source organism: Campylobacter sp. (assembly GCA_017940085.1). Taxonomy (GTDB): domain Bacteria; phylum Campylobacterota; class Campylobacteria; order Campylobacterales; family Campylobacteraceae; genus Campylobacter. The sequence goes on along the minus strand of JAGAZK010000177.1, from coordinate 1,056 downwards.
GTGTTTTTGATAAAATAATCAAATTTAAAAAAAGGAAAAATATGAATTTGCGTTTGAGTTTGCAAAACAAAAGCTAAATCAATCAAAAGAGCCTGTGTTTATATTTTTGCTCTCAATCACAAATCACCCGCCTTATCAAACTCCAAAAACTTACCAAAAACAACTTTTTAATCAGATATAAATGAACCTAGTTAATTAAGCGTGCTAGCCAATATACGCCATTTTTGGATTATATTATCAATAAAATGGCGACCCAGTAGGATAAATTTAGACAAATTTGAGCTAAATTTAATCAAATTTGAACAAATTTAGCTCAAATCAAATTTATTAAAATGCTTTTAAAAGTGATTTAAAACTAAATTTATTCATAAATTTAGTTCAAATTTACAAGTGAGATTAAATTCGGTCCCAAATTTGTATTTAGTGAATAAACTTAATCAAATTTGGGGTTAAATTTAGCAAAAATTAATTTATCGCCTTTTTTTGATAATAAGTCGTGCTTAGATCTACGATTTTATCAAACAATTCGCTACTTGGGACAATGTCAGCTGAGCCAACATATAATCTTCCTTCTGGCTTTAGAAGTTTATAAAATCTTTCTAAGCTAATAGCTCTGTGGTATTCATCAAAATAAATAAGCATATTTCTTGATAAAATTATGTCAAAAACGCCAAGTCTAAAGATATTATCATCAAACAAATTCATCACATGAAACTCGGTTTTTGGCATATATTCTTTTTTTATGCTAAAAAATCCGTCTGCTTCTTCTGTAAAATACGATGTTTTTTGGTATTCGGTTATGTTTTGAAGGGATCTTTTAGAATATCTTGCGATTTTGGATTTTTCTATTACGCTGCTATTTATATCAATACCAGTAATTTTGAGCTTATATTTATCCATTCCTATGTTTTTGGCAAGTATGCCTAGTGTATAGACTTCTTCTCCTGTGCTACATGGCGCACAAAGTATGCTCACATAAGTCCCAAGAGAGTTTGCATAGTCTATCACAGCTCTGAGTTGGTTATTTTCTCTAGAAAAATAAGTCTCATTTATGGT
>JAGAZK010000176.1 GCA_017940085.1 Campylobacter sp. | reverse complement strand
GACTAAATTTGGAGTAAATTTAGTATTTTGATAATCTTCATCTAAAAAAATATTAGCAAAAGCTGATTTTGCCGCTCTGCCATTTTCTACGATAGCTTTTTTTAAGCGATTTTGGTTGTTTCTGCCAATCGGGCGATTTATTATGCAGTTTTGTTTAAGTGCTAAATCCGTAATCATCAAATAAATTCGCCCCATTGTTTTGGTGCTTAATTGCTCAGATAAATTTATTGCAGAAATATTATTTTTGGCTACCACCATTGCTCCACTCGTGCCTTTATCTAGTCTATGAACTATCCCAGCTCTAAACTCTCCATTTAAAGTAGATAATTCATAATCATTTGCCCTTAGCCAATCAACTAAAGTCGCTTCTTTTACGCTTGGTGCTTCATGCACTACTAATCCGCTTGGTTTGTTAATTACCAAAATATCATCATCTTCGTAAATAATTTCTATATTAAATTTGGGTAAATTTAATTGTTTTTGTGGTTTTTGCAAATTTGGCAAAGTATATGTGATCTCATCGCCAAATTTGACCATAAAAGATGGTTTTGTGATAATTTTTTCATTTATTTGGACAAATTTTGATTTGATTAAATTATAAATTTGAGATCTTGAAGTTTGAAGCTTTAAACTTAAAACAATATCCAATCTATCGTTTTTGTCGCTAATAAATTTATTCAAACTTAATCCTTTTTTTGTTAAGATTTTAGCAAATTTTTCATTAGGTTTTGATTTGATACTCCTTGATAAACGCATTTTAACGCATTTTGATTTTATCCAACCGATTTTAATCTTGCCAATTATTGTTTTGTCTCATAGTTTGATAGCTGAGGCAAATGAAGTTTTAGCAGGCAAACAAATCGTGTATTTTGGCGTAGGATTTGCTGTGTTTTTGGGATTTTTTATAATCCCAATTAGACGCTTAGAATGGCTTGTACCGATAATTTACTGGGTAAATATAGTTTTGCTTTTTAGTGTTGAAATTTTTGGAGTTACAAGGCTTGGAGCTCAAAGATGGCTTGAAATTCCTTTTGTGCATTTTACGATTCAACCAAGCGAGATTATGAAACCAGCTTTTGTTTTAATGCTTGCGTATCTAATCAAACAAAATCCACCCCCAGAAGAAGGATACAATCTCAAACAATTCGCAAAACTCAGTTTTTACATACTCTTGCCAAGCTTTTTGATTTTAAAAGAGCCAGATCTTGGAACTGCAAGTGTTTTATTACTTACTGGATATGGAATTTTGTTTTTGATAGGAGTAAATAAAAAAATTTGGTTTAGTTTGATTGTGGTTGTTGTTTTGCTATCAGAAATCGGCTACAACAGCTTACATGATTATCAAAAAAAGCGAATTTATGATTTTATTTCTCAACAACACACCTATCAAGTCAAACAATCAATCATAGCTATCGGAAATGGCGGATTATCAGGTAAATCCGAAAAAGACGCCACCCAAACTAGATTTAAATTTTTACCCATTGCGACAAGTGATTTTATTTTTTCTTACACAGCTGAAAGACATGGATTTATAGCAACTGCTGGAATTATCATTTTATACGGGCTTTTGATAGCACATTTGCTTAGTTATTTGCTTGTAAGCAAAAAAGATTATTTTTTGCAAGTCATATCAAGCGGGATTGCTATACTTATATTTATATATGTGAGCGTAAATATCTTGATGACTATCGGTTTAGCACCAGTTGTGGGGATACCTCTGCCTTTTTATAGTTATGGCGGTAGTAGTTTTATAACATTTATGTGTTTGTTTGGGATTTTGCAAAATTTAATTACATTTAGATTTGATGCAAGATACCGCTTTATTCAAATTCGTTTTTAATGATTTTTTAGTAAATCTTGAATCTGTGCTTTGACATTGCTATAAGTCAAATTTGAAACTTCATTTACAAATCTACCTTTTTTGTCAAACAAATATATAAAAGAGCTATGAGCTATCGAATAAGACATATTTGAATCATTTTGATCTATGATTTTGTATTTTGCTCCGTAATTCTTGACCATTTTATCCAAATCATCTCTATTATCAAATTTAACACAAGTCGAGTTTGGATAAAAATATTTTGCGTATTCATCGCATTGAGCGATTTCATCTCTTTGGAGATCTAGGGTTATAAATAAAATTTGAGTATCTTTTGCTTTAAGTTCATTTAGTGCGTTTGAGACTAAATTTAGTGTTGTCGGGCAAACATCAGGACAAAACATATACCCAAAAAATACGATTTTGTATTTTCCATCGAAGCTTTTCATATTGATTTCTCCGCTCAAATTTCTAGCTTTGAAATCAAATTTGTGTATTTTTAGCTCATTGCTTATCAAAAAATATAATCCAGATACAACAAACACCAAAATAACAACATAAAAAAATTTTTTCATTTACTTTTGCTCCAGTAAAAAACTTGCAATTTTAGTCAAATTTAATCAAATTTGTCAAATTTGATTAACAAAGTGTTAAATAAATTTCAAAAAGTTACAAAAAAAATAAAAAATGCCAAAAATCTAAAAAACTCAAAAAATCTAAAAGAAAATTTTGATAAAATCCCAAAATGTAAATCTCAAAAAGATTGGAAAATAAGTGGAAAAATTTTCTAAAATAGGTTTTGTTCTTGCTATGGCTGGAAGTGCTGTAGGACTTGGAAATGCTTGGAAATTTCCTACAATGACAGGCAATAACGGCGGATCTGCTTTTATACTATTATATATAGTTTTGACTTTGGGCGTTGCGGCTGTAGCGTTTTTGGCAGAACTTGCGATTGGCAAACTTGGAGAAAGTGATACAGTAAATTCTATGTATAAACTCGCTCCAAATCACAAAAAAGCTTGGTCAATGAGCGGATTTTATATGATTACTGGGACATTAATCGCAGCTTTTTATATGATAGTAATTGGCTGGATTTTGTATTATATAACGCTTAGTTTTGGCTCTCTTCCAGCCACAACAGAGCAAGCTGCACAAACTTTTGGAAATCTAATTGGAAACAATCTTTTAGCCGCTATTTCTTGCTATACGGCTGTGTTTTTTATAGTATTTTTTGTAGTCTCAAAAGGTATCAAAAGTGGCATAGAAAAGCTAAATTATTGGATGATGCCGTCTTTATTTGGTTTGTTTGTGCTTTTGGTGATTTATTCTGTGAGCCAAAGTGAGCATTTTGGCGATGCGGTTGCGTTTTTGTTTATTCCTGATTTTTCCAAAATTTTAAATGCAGATTTGATTTTACAAGCTCTTGGACTTGCG
>JAGAZK010000175.1 GCA_017940085.1 Campylobacter sp. | reverse complement strand
TTCGCATAGAGATTGCGATGTCCTGGGCCGACTAGACGAAAGGGTCATAACCCTATATAAATGGTGTCCTGCGTTGGATTCGAACCAACGGCCCCCTCCTTAAAAGGGAGATGCTCTACCTACTGAGCTAGCAAGACAAAAAGAAAGCGAGATTATACAAAAACTAGGCGAATTTGTCAAGAAATTTGATAATTTTTTATGAAAAATTAGATAAAACATTTTGAGTAAATTTAAACAAATTTAATGGCAGTAATTTGCAAATTTACATAAAAACTAAGGCAAAGTATTTTCAAGGAAACATTTTTCGCTATGCGAAAAAACGCTTTGCTTGTTTTGGAGATATTAAATTTGTAAATTTAAATAACTCAATCTAATATTTAAAATATTCAAGACGAAATAGGCATAGTAAAGCGTAAATTTGCGTAATTTCAAGCGAAGTTATCTAGTAGTGGTAATTTATAAATTTATAAAAAATTTAAGGCGAAGTATTTTAAGATGATTTTGCGTGTTTCTGAGCCAAACAAGCAAAAATAAGACAATGAAGTCTATTGAGCGAAGTTTGGCGATAGATCACGCAAAAGCACTTAAAAGACAAGCCTAGTTATTAAATTATTTTTTTGTAACTTTATACAGCGTATCTCCCGCACTTTGTATTATTTGAACAATAACGATTAAAATTATAACCGTATATGTCATAATATCAGGGCGAAAGCGTTGAAAACCAAAGCGGATAGCCACATCTCCTAATCCACCGCCACCGACAGTTCCAGCCATTGCCGTAAATCCGATGATGACGATTAGAGTAAGCGTAATGGCGTTTATGATTGACGGAAGTGCTTCGACAAACATTACGCGAAAGATGATTTGAGCCTTGCTTGCACCAAAACTTTTCGCAGCTTCGATGATACCGCTATCAACTTCAAGCAAAGCATTTTCAATAAGCCTAGCGATAAACGGAGCTGAACCTATCGTCAAAGGCACTATAGCGGCGGTCGTGCCGATACTTGTGCCGATAAGAAATTTTGTAAAAGGAAAAAGCACCACGATCAAAATCAAAAACGGAAAGCTTCTAAGCGTATTTACCACGACATCAAGAGTGCTGTAAATAGTGCGGTTTGGCATAAGCCCATTTTTGCGTGTCAAAATCAGCAAAATCGCTAAGCCTGAACCGATAAAAAACGCCAAAATCGTAGAAGTAAAAGTCATATAAAGCGTGTCAATGACGGATTTTTCAAGCTCGGCAAAAAGGCGTTCGTTGAAATTATAGCCCTTACTAGCCCAAAATTTGCCACTCACAAAAAGCGCCAAAAATGTTATAAATAGCGTTAAAATCGTTTTTAAGATAAATTTGATAAAAATATTTTTTTCACTCATTTTCCTTGCTCCACAATCTCATAAATCACGCCTTTTTGGCTAACAAATTTCTCCACAGCTTCAAGCTGACTTGGAAGCACATTTATTACTAAGCTTCCCACGACGCTTTTATCAAGGCGTTCAAGTTTGCCCCAAACGATATTAAAGTTTATGCCTAGCTCGTGCGCCATGTGCGTGATAATGCTATCAAATGCCACGCTCGGCGGGAAAAACAGCCGCACATTTATGTTATTTGGCGGAAGCACTTCTTCTTCGCCCAAAAACTCTTTCATATTTTTATCAGGGTGCAAAAACAGCTCCACAATGTCGCCACTTCCGACAATCACGCCGTCTTTAAGCAAAATCGCACGATTTGCTATGCTTTTGACAACTTCCATTTCGTGTGTCACGAGAACAATGGTAATGCCAAGCGTTTTGTTGATTTGGCGTAGCAAATTTAAAATCTGCGTTGTGGTGTTTGGATCAAGAGCAGAAGTGGCCTCATCGCTAAGTAAGATTTGTGGTTTTAAAGCTAATGCTCTTGCGATCGCCACTCTTTGCTTTTGACCGCCGCTAAGTTCGCTTGGATAAGCATTTGCTTTGTCTTTTAATCCCACAAGTTCAAGCAGTTCGCCCACTCGTTCTTTTATGTAGCTTTCATCAAATTTCCAAAATCTAAGCGGAGTTGCGACATTTTCAAAAACAGTTTTACGGCTCATAAGTGCAAAATGTTGAAAAATCATACCGATATTTTTGCGAAATTCGCGTATTTCACTCCCATTTAGTGTGGCGACTTCTTTGTTCGCTACTTTTAGGCTACCGCCTTGATAGTTTTCAAGTCCGTTTATACAGCGAAGCAGTGTGCTTTTGCCGGCTCCACTATGCCCCACGATAGCAAAAATCTCGCCTTGTTTAATTTCAGCCGAAACGCCTTTTATAATCTCATTTTTTCCGAAATTTTTATATAAATTTTCGATTTTTATCACTAGATTTTCCTTGTTTTTGCACCAAATTTATAATTTTACAAAATCTCTTTTCTGAGCTGCTCAGGGGTTTTTGGCGAGATTAGCGCCGGTGCGATGTCAAAAATGCTAAACGCACCGCTTTTGCCGTCCTTATGCAGTCGGTGCGCCGCTCTTGCGTAAGCCACTAGCACGCTAGCCGTAAATTCAGGGTTTGAATCGAGTTTTAGGCTAAATTCGATTAAATGTTTTGTCTCGCCGTGCTCTCCTGTGCTACCGCTTCTTAGCACAAAGCCACCATGCGGGATTCCGCCGTGTTCGCGTTTTAGCGTTTCTAAATCAATAAAATAC
>JAGAZK010000174.1 GCA_017940085.1 Campylobacter sp. | reverse complement strand
TTTGATTAATAAAATTATTTCTTTATATCCGCCAACGCTTCCTTCACTTTGGCTAACAATTTCGTATTTATAGCCTTTTAGTTCAGTATATCTTATATAAGCAGCTGCCAAATCGCCTACAAACAAGGCCGCTTCGTCTCCGCCAGTCCCAGCACGAAGTTCTAAAAATATATTTCTATCGTCATTTGGATCTTTTGGCAAAAGCAAGATTTTGATCTCTTCTTGTGTAGAAATTTGTTCATCTTCTAAGCGTTTAAGCTCGTCTTTTGCAAGATCTCCGAGCTCATCATCATCGAGTAAGGATTTATTATCTTCTATATCTGATAAAATTTTTAGATATTTATCAGTAGCTGTTTTAATTGGCTCTAAATCGCTCTGCTCTTTTGAGAGCTTCGCCATTTTGGATACATCTGAAGTGATTTTTGGATCGCTAAGCAAGAACGAAAGCTCATTATAGCGATCTATGAAAGGTTGTAATTTTTGGGCTAACATTAATTAAGAGAATTAACAAGCTTAGCTAAACGACTCACTTTTCTTGAAGCGGTTTGTTTTTTCAAAAATCCCCTGCTTACAAAACTATGAAGATCTTGATTTGCTACTTTTAGAGCATCGCTTGCTGCGGTTTTATCGCCTGAAGCTACCGCAACTCTAACAGCTTTTGCGATATTTTTAAGTCTTGTGCGATAAAAACGATTTCTCTCAGTTCTTTTTATTGTTTGTCTAGCTCTTTTTTCAGCTGATTTATGGTTTGCCATAATTTACCTTTAAAATAATTTTAGTCCGTGATTGTAGCGAATTAAATATTAAATTTAACTAAATTTAAGCTTATTTTAATTCACGCAGAAATTCCGGCTGCCCAATGCCAAAACGGCATAACTACAATTTTGATACCTTCAAAAGCTGTATCAATCTCGCCAGAATTGCTAATAATCGTAATTTTATGAATACCCAAATCCAAAAAATGCTTAATTTGCTTTTTTATTCGCAAAATTGCTAAATCATTTGGCAAAAAAGGTGCAATAATGATTGCTTGATGCAAATTTGGCAATAAAAAATCACTAAAATCACTAAATTTAATCTCAACTCCTAATTTCCTAAGCTCACAAAATACCATATTTGCGATGGTTGCATTTGGATTTTTTTCAAATCCCAAAACTGATTTTAGTGCAAAATCATTAAAAAATACTCGTCTAAATTTGGCTTTTTTGCTCAAATCCGAAGCAAAACTTATCACTCCATATTTTTCTAAATTTATTAAATTTGCATAAAATCTATCTTTTGAAATTTTATTTGTTTGTTTGAGTTTTTTAAATATCTCATACGCATTAAATGGCTTAGAAATTTTTTCTGAAATTTGAGCTAAAGTTTTAATCTCTAATTCATCAAAACGGGATTTTAACATAGCATTTAAATATTCATTGTTTGAGTTTAAAAATGCTGATTTTGGACTATTGCCAAGTGCTAAAAAATGGCTAAAAAGCGTTATTTCACCATAATTTTTATGGTAAAATGCAATAAATTCTTCATAATCAAGCCCATATAAGCTTAAACTCTCAAATCCATTTATCTCAAAATCATTTTTATTAGTGATAAATACGATATTTTCGCAGTTTTTTTCCAAATTTTGCACAAAATCAGTATCCAAAAAACCAAATTTTTCAATCTCATCAATACAAATAGCTTTGATTTGTTTAGTTTTGATAAATTCAATCAAATTTGATAAAAATTTATAATCTAAAAGCCTAATATCGCCCAAATTTATATATAAAAATCTATCAAATTTATTCAAAAAATCAAGCACAAGTGAAGTTTTGCCACAAATCATAGGGCCTTTTAGAAGTGTTTTTTTAAACTCAATACTTTGCTTTCTTGGTATGAAGTTTTCAAGCTTTGGTGGATTTTGATAAAAATAATCTAAAATATCCATTTCACAGCTCAAATAATAAATTTTGCGTTTTTATACGAAAACTTTGGCGAGTTAGAGCATTGGGACCAAATTTATTTAGAGCTTGGAGATGATCTTTTGTGCCATAACCTTTGTGTTTGGCATAACCAAAATCTGGATAAAGTGCGTCAAAACGCCGCATTTGACGATCTCTAGAAACTTTTGCAATTATACTTGCCGCACTAACTTGGGCGATTTTAGAATCTGCTTTGACTAGCGTATTTATCATATTTACGCCGTAATTACAATTTCCATCATATATAAACTCGCAGCCTTTAAAATGCGATTTTATCACTATTAAAGCCCTTTTTAAACACTCACTAAGCCCTATTTTATCGACTATTGTATTGCGAAAATAAACTGCTAAATATTGCGAACGCTCTATTAATTCATCAAAAATCTTTTCTCTTTTTGTTTCGCTTAGTTTTTTTGAATCCATTAATCCCAAATCACTGCAATCATCTCTAAAAACGCACCCAGCTACGACTAATTCTCCAGCCAATGCTCCTCTACCTGCTTCATCAATCCCACAAATGCGTAAATTTGATAAATTTGGTGAAATTTCATTAAATTTAGTGAATAAATTTGGTTCAAATTTGCTTGTTTTCATATTTTTTTGCTACCAAAGAACAAACAAAAGCCGCAAGTATAAACGCCAAACTTACCGTGCCTGTGATAATTTCGCCCACTTCATAAAAAATATCTACAAACATAATAATAGCTAAAGCCAAAATAGCGTAGTTTGCTCCGTGTTCTAAATATTTAAATGCCTTAAGAGTTTGGCGTCTGACCATAAAAATCGTAAAAGATCTAACAAACATCGCTCCAATACCAAGCCCAAGCATAATTATAAAAATATTTTCACTCATCGCAAACGCACCAATTACGCCATCAAAACTAAAACTAGCATCTAAAACTTCTAAATACAAAAATCCACTAAGTCCGTTTTTGACGCCATTTGAGCCAAAATACTTATCAAAAATTTTCAGCCCCAAATACAAAAAAATCGCTGAAAAATATGCGATAGCATGGCTTTGTTCGCCAGAAAAATAAATTATCAAAATTCCTATGCTTGAAGCGACAAAAACATTAATTGCTGGTATTTTTTTGATTGTGTTTAAAAATGGATTTGATTCAAGTGGTTTTATCCACAAAATTTCCTTTTCATCAAAGAAAAAATTTAAAGCCACCATAAGCAAAAATGCCCCACCAAACATATAAATTTGGACTTTGTTTGTGCTTAGATGTTTGTGATACAAATCTGGATCGTTTATAGCTAAATTTAGTGTCTCAAAAATCCCTAAATTTGCAGCTATTGCGACAATTATTATTGGAAAAACTAATCTCATTCCAAAAACAGCAATCGGCAAACCAAAAACAAAAAATCTCTCTTGCCATATTGGTGTCATTTGAGAAAGAGTTTTGGCATTTACAACAGCATTGTCAAAGCTAAGACTAATCTCTAAAATCGCTAAAAGTGTGCAAATATAAGCTCCGCTCCACCCGCCTATAAAAAACGCCCCGATCACACCAACAAAAGCCAAAAAAAACGAGAAATAAAAATATTTCATAATATAAACCAAATTTGATAAATTTTAAACAGATTGTTCATTAATTTCTTTATTCAAACAATTTTGAAAAATAAATTTATGCTCATCTGGAAGTGCGTCAAATACAGCATTTGCTAGATTTCTAATCTCCCAAAGTGCGGATTTAGAAGTGCGAAGGGAGAGAAAATTTTGCAAACTTCTTGCATTTATGCTCCAACTAAGCTCAGTTTTATAGCACTCTGGCAAACAATATTTTGCAATATCAAGAGAGATTGAATTTTGCAAAATTTTACGCAAATTTTCAAGTGCTACAATACTCGCATTATCTACTATTTCATTGTTTGTAAGCACGATATAACGACTAGCATTTGCAAAATCTCCGCTTTTAAACTCGCTTTCATTTCTGAGCTCTTTTAGAGTGTAGCGAGTGGATTTGACACTCAAACTCGCTATCCTATGACGAGCTAATTCTTGAAGCAAAGCCCTAGAAATGCCACTTATATAAAAATTATAAAACAAATGCTCAAGTGTGCTTGAATGCTTAAATTGATTGCCAACTCTATCGATTAAAGCTAGATCTTTTTCTCCGCCATTATCGCTCTTATCAAAACTCTGCCAACAAGTGCGAATAGCATTTGAACAAACCCAAAGTGGTGTGAAATTTAAAAGCTTTACTTGCATATTTTTTCCTTTTTTAAAGGCAATATTGTAGCTAAAAATTTGAGATTTGTAAAAAATAAATTTGATTAAATTTGCATAAATTTACACTAATTTAATTAAATTTAATCAAATCTAGGCTTAATAATCTTTAAAATCATCGCACCAAGTGGCATTATTTTTGATAGTATTCATATGAGCATCTATATGACCAGCAAGACCAAAAAGCCAATACCCATGCACACTTACCCACTCAAATAATTTATCTTGCTTTTCTTTTTGGGTATTTGATGGACGAAGAGAGATTTTGGCAAGTTCTAAATCTTCAGTAACCAAAAAATGATTGCAAGTTGATAAAAATGTATCTGCAAATTTTTGAGTTCCAATCTCGTCTTTGATCTTATCTACAGCATTTGCTAATTTTTGGAGTTTGTCATAATTTATCTTATCTGCTTTATTATTTGCAATCAAAGCTTTGTCTTTTTCAATCTCTTTTGCTACACGCAAAAATAGTTTTTCTATGCGTGCTTGGAGCTTTTTGCCATAAACTAATATTTCTTTGATATGAGATTTTGCTCTTTTTAAGCACAAATCTTGTATTTTTTGTGAATCAAATTTAAGCTTAGGAAGGCGTTTTTTAGGCTCTTTTAAAATTTCTTGGGCAATTTTGGCAAAAGGAATTTCTATAGCTCCACCAATCCTAGCACCACCTTCAGTAGCATTGTAAGTAATAATCCCATAAGCATTTTTTACAGTTGGTATCGTGATCTCAAATATATCTTTGAAAGTTTTCCAAACTGGCGTAGTTGCAACCATGCCCTGCCCACCATACGCTTCAACTTCAAGTAAAGCTGCTCTATTTGGATCAATTTCGTTTTCATTGTAAATATGACCTTTGGCGTGGCTTTTGCCATCATTTCCAAAAGCCAAATCTTGCCCGATCAAGACGATTTTTTCGCATTTTAGCATTGAAGCTGTCTCAAAAGCAAGATGAGCGGCACTATTTCCAGCTCCTATATATCCATGAAATTTATCTTTAAATCCTAGCTCATAAATAATTGGTCTCATTGCAAAACAAGTTTTTCTATCTTTTAAATTTGCCACAGTCTCAGGATGAACCAAAGAAGAAACCACAAATAATATATTTTCATCAAATTCACTAGCTTTGTCTTTGTAAAATTTAGCTGTTGGTGCTACTCTTTCTAGCGAAAATACATAATCAGGCTTGATTTTGTGTTTTTTAAGAATCGGATAAGAGGCATCTATACAAAACAAACTTGCATAAGGAGCCACCTTTTTTAATATCGGAAGTTGTTTGACTAGAGATGGTCCAGTAGATACGATAATACCAAATTTAGTCTTTTTGGCACGAGTTTTACACAAATTTAAAAACGAATAATTTTCCACCATATTTTTGATATTTGAAGTATGATGAGCAATACCTAAAAGCGTGTCATTTACATCATTTCCTTTGTGTATAAGACTAAGTCTAATAGAATTAATCAAATTATCATTTATTTTTAGCATATCTTCTTCGTATGAATCATAAAATTCATTAAAAACATTGAGATTGTATAGTTTTGAGTGCAAAAATACGGTAGGGTGTTGGCAAATACGCCAATAATGCTCACTCCCCATAACATCGCTTTGCAAAATAACAAATCTTTCGTTTTTAAGTTCAAAAGAAAAATCAATCAAATTTAACACTATATAAATAATCTCAATCTCAGGCTCAAAAACAAATATTTTCTCATGAGTTTGATTTAATAAAATCGTTCTATAAAAAATCCCATTCCCAAGCCCATAAAAAAACAATGCTCTGTATCTTTCATAATCTTTTTCAAACTCAGTGATTTTTTGTTCAGTTTCTTTAATAGGATTTTCAAAAAGCTTTTTTTTGCTTTGTTTTTCTACTAAATTTATATCTAATTTGTCTTGGGAAATAAGCACATCAAATTTGGTATTTGTGTTGATTTCAAGAAGTTTTTTGGCAAGTTGGGGTGAATAAAATGAAAGTGCTAGAATGTTTTTCTCTAAAACCGTCATATTAACACCCTTATCAATAATAGCTTGAATTTTTTGGCTTAAATCTTTATCTACTCTTGAATGTTTTGTTTCTTGCGACATTAAATTTCCTTTTTTTGGGTTTGACAAACTATATCGTCTAAAATTTGGCTAAATTTACTTAAAATTTACTTAAATTTGCTTAAAATTTGGCTAAATTTAATTAAATTTAGCTTTTTAAATTTGCAAAAATTTAAGCAATAATTCGCTATTATCAAAGCTTGGTTTTGGAGATAAAATTTGAATAATCAATCAGTTTTAGTAAATTTGGCTGCTTTTGTTATTGTTTGTGCAGGATTAAGTGCTGCTACAAGCATTGTAGTGCCGTTTTTTTTAGCTATTTTTATTTCTATTGCACTCACGCCTATTTTGGATTTGTTTGCTAGAGTGCATGTAAGACGAATTTTTGCTATTTTAATTTTAGTTTTTATATTTTTTGAATTATTATGGTTTTTGGGAAATATAATATTTTCTGCAATTAATAATTTAAGCACTGATTTGCCAGTATATAGAGATAAATTTGCTTTTAGTATGGCTCAAGCAATAGAGTGGCTAAACTCGCACAATATCAAAGTAAGCTCAGTCGTAATTGACACAGTAGATCCTGATAAAATATTTAGCACGGCAAGTTCGTTTTTAAGGCAAACTGGAGATATTGTAACCAAATCATTTTTGGTGCTTTTGTTTGTGATTTTTATGCTAGTTGATGTGAGTATTTTTGCTGACAAAGTCAAATATTTCTCTATCCGCTATCCACAAGCAACCGTGATTGTAAATAATTTTATCGCAAATCTCAAACGATACATCGTGATAAAAACAATATCTTCTATAGCTACGGCTTTGATTTTATATCCGATTTTGCTTCATTTCAATGTCCCTTATGCTATGCTTTGGGCATTATTAGCTTTTATTTTGAATTATATTCCGACAATAGGCTCGATTATTGCGGCATTTCCTGCGATAATGCTATCTTTGCTTTTAAACGATTTTAGCGATGCTTTGTGGGTAAGTGGAGCTTATTTGGTCGTAAATATCGCAATAGGAAATTTTATTGAGCCTAGATTTTTAGGATCTAGTTTAGGGATTTCTACTTTGGTAGTAATATTGAGCTTGATTTTTTGGGGATTTTTACTTGGAATTGGGGGAATGTTTATGGCTGTGCCACTCACAATGAGCGTAAAAATCGCCTTAAATGAAAGCAAAAAAACTAAATTTATCTCTATTTTGCTTAGCGACAAAAAGGAATAATTATGAAAATACTTAGTTTTGCAAGCATTCTTTCTTTGCAATCACCAAATTTAGTCAAAGATTTTGCTAATGACGAATTGCTCGTTATTTCTCCGCTTGATGATCCAAAATTATCAAATGCTAAATTTATAAAATGCGAAATTGGAAGTTTGGCTTTTGTTTTGGCTTTGGCTTGTAAAGACAGCATTGGCGGGAAGTTTTTTGATGAGCTAGATGATGGATTTTTAAGTGGTGAGAGCAATGTAGATAGCGAAGAGATCGAAGAAATTTGCGGATTTTTGACAGATTGCCAAAAATGTATTATTGCTCCAGAAAATTTAGTCGGCAAAAACGAAAAACAAATCAAAGCAATGCTAAATTTACTTAGCAGTGAGTTTGATTTTGAGCTTATTGATTTAGATGGCAACAAAATTGAACTAAATGGCGAATTTAGTGAGCTTGATGATCTTGATAATTTTGATGGTGCTATTATTTTTACCCACGACAAAAACAATGATTTTAGAGGCGGGGAATATTTTATGGCTGCTGCTAAAATCAAAAACGAACAAAACTGCGATATAAAGACTAAATTTGGCTCGCTTAATGCTACATTTGAACTTGATAATAATATAAAAGGCACAGTCGCATTTTTGGGCGGTGAAAATTTAAAATACGGCTTTGAAACATTTAAAAAACAATGAATATCCAAATCTCAAATATAGCAAATTTGCCAAGTCGTTTTGGTAAATTTAAAATCAAATCCTATAAACAAAAAGAAAAAGAACATTTAGCCGTATGGACACCAGAGCTTGATTTTAGCGGTATTGTAAATGTGCGAATTCACTCAGAATGCCTAACTGGCGATGCACTAGGGAGCTTGAAATGCGATTGTAGAGATCAATTAACAGCAAGTTTGGAATTTATTAATAAAAACGGCGGTTTGCTTATTTATTTAAGACAAGAAGGTCGCAATATCGGACTTTTGAATAAAGTCAATGCTTATGCTTTGCAAGACAATGGCCTTGATACGATACAAGCAAACCACCAACTAGGCTTTAAAGCCGATGAAAGAAGCTACGAAATAGCTGATTTTATTTTAAATGATTTAGGAGTGAGACAAATAAATTTACTCACCAACAATCCTTTAAAATTAGTCGCTTTAAAAAGTGTCAAAATAAAAAAACGAATCCCGCTAGAAATCGCCCCAAATGAATTTGATGAAAAATATTTGAGAGTCAAAAAAGAGCAAATGGGACATTATTTAGATGAATTTATTAAATGAATTTTGGGATTTAGTGGCTTTGTATGAAGCAAATTTGATTAAATTTAATCAAATTCACAATCTTACAAATTATAAATCAATCAAATCTGTGGCAATAGATAGCGTAGAAATGCTTGAAAATTTGGCTAAATTTATTCAATCTGCTTCAAATTTAAATGCCACAAACGAATTAAATTTAAACGCCCCAAATCAATCAAATTTAAGCCAAATCCCGCCTTTTGATAAAATTAAAATTTGCGTTGATGTTGGCTCTGGAGCTGGATTTCCTGCTGTTTTTTTGAGCTTTGTTTTAAAAGATTGTGAGTTTCATTTGTTTGAACCAATTATGAAAAAAGCTAGTTTTTTGAGCTTTGTAAAAATAAATTTAAATCTAAAAAATATAATTATTCACCCACAAAAAATTCAAAATTCGCCTAAATTTACAGCAAATTTAATCACTTCAAGAGCTTTGATGAAAGCTAGTAATCTAATCCAAATTTGTTCAGGATTTTATGATAAAAACTCAATTTTTGCCTTGTATAAAGGACAAAATGCAAAAGATGAAATCGCAAATATCAATGCAACTAAGCAAATTTTTGAGACAAAGAACCGCAATTATGTATTTCTAAAGGATATAAAATGATAGCAAAATTTGTTATTTTCGCACTAATTATAGCAATTATTTATTTTGTTTTTTTCAAAAAACCAAACAAAATCAAATCCGCTCAAGATTTTGTAGAGTGCCAAAAATGCAAATCTTTTGTGAGTATTGATGAGATGGTTTTAAGCAATGGAGAATATTATTGTAAGGAGTGTTTGAAATGATAATTATCGGAAGTGAATTTGTAGAGTTTAGTCCAGTAAAAATAAACGAATTTAGCAAAGAAAATTTAAAAAATACAGAATTTATTCTAGTCAAAAATAAAATTCAAGCAATTTTTGCAAATGCAAATTTAGTTAAATTTATAGTTTGTGAAGATTTAAATTTAGCTAGACAGCTCCAAGAAATAGCAAATGATTATATTTTTGATTCAAAAATCGCTTTAATAATCAATGATGACGATGAACTAAACAAAGCCATTGAAGCCAGAATTGACGCTGTTTTATACGAAAATGCTATTATTAAATAAGAGATATTTAATGTTATTTTTGAGATAATAAGCAAATTTTTTTTAAGGAATATTTTGGATCCACAACAGGTTTTTAATCTAACTTTAGCGGCATTTTTTGTCGCCTTAAATGGCTTTTTTGTCTTGTCAGAATTCGCTCTTGTCAAAGTCAGACGCTCCAAACTCGAAGAACTCGTAAAAAACAAAGTAACAAACTCAAAATTAGCCCTTAAAATGGCAAGTTCTGTTGATACATATTTGAGTGCTTGTCAGCTTGGAATTACTTTGGCATCTTTGGCACTTGGTTGGCTTGGAGAACCAGCATTTGCATCTTTAATCAGAGCTCCATTAGAAAAATACACAGAATTTGGCAATGCCGCAATTCACACAATAGCTTTTATTATTGCATTTACTTGTATTACTGTGTTGCATGTGGTTTTAGGCGAACAAGCTCCAAAACTTGTAGCCATAGCAAAATCCGAAAAAGTTGTGCTTTGGATAGTTAGACCACTTTATATATTTTGGGTGATTTTCTTCCCGATTATCAAAATTTTTGATTATATTGCTTCATCTGCTGTCAGAGTAGCTGGGATTAGACAAACAAAAGACGGCGAACATGCTCACTCTGAAGAAGAAATTAAAATTATTGTTGGAGAGAGTTTTAAAGACGGAGTTTTGGATACGATGGAAAGCGAAATTATCCAAAACGCAGTTGATTTCGGCGATACAGTCGCAAAAGAAGTAATGACACCAAGAAAAGATATGGTGTGTTTGGATAAACAAAACTCTCTTGAAGAAAATCTCAAAATCATTAGAGATAGTAAATTTACTCGCTTTCCGTATATTGACGGCAATAAAGACAGCGTAATTGGGCTAATCCACATAAGAGACATTATCCAAAGCGAACTTGACAAAACAAAAATTCATCTTGATAAAATCGTAAGAAAATTTGTTATTGTGCCTGAAAATAGCTCTGTTTCAACCTTGCTTAAAATGATGAATAAAGAACGAGTTTCAGCTGTATTGGTGCTAGATGAATACGGCGGGACGGCTGGATTTTTGACAATGGAAGATATTATTGAAGAGATTTTTGGCGATATTAGAGACGAACACGATAAAGAAATTATCAATTATAAACAAATTAGCGATGATGAATATGAATTTAACGGCAGATTTGAGCTTGAAGAGATTGAAGATATGCTTGAGATTGCATTTGATGAAGAAACCGAACAGCTCACGATTGGCGGATATGTGTTTAATTTGTTTGAAAGACTTCCTATTGTAGGCGATAAAATAGAAGATGAAAATTGTATTTACGAAGTGCTTGAAATCGATGGTGGCAGAATTGCCAAAGTCAAACTCACTCTAAAATACGGAGCTAATAATACCCAAGACACAAACTCGCTGTTAATTTAATGCGTTTTTCAAGCGGAGTTGGTGAGAAATATTTGCATTTTTCTATATAAATTCGTGTGCTGTATGGCAAATCCATATCGTCATACAGCTTTTTTAGATTTACAAATTTAAATTTACCGATTTGTTTGATTTCTAGTTTTTTATACAAATTTGAATTATTTGATTTAGTTAAATGAGAATGCGAAAGCCCAGTAAATGAGCAAAACGCACTAGAAATTACAAATCCACTCAAATTTGAACACAAATTAATTAAATTTTGGTATTTTTGTGGGATTGATTTTTTGTATAAAAAAACCGTCCTAGAGTCTGTATAATTCGCACAAATCACGCCTTTCCAAAATTTATAAGCATTTTGGCTAATTTTTGCTAGTGAGCAAATTTCGCAATTTAGCACATAATCATCTAAAAATTGATTTGGAGCAAGAGTGTGCCTTAGCATGATAAATCTTTTTGCATTTTATAAAAATTTGCTTCTTGGCTAATTATTTCGAAGCCAAATTTTTTATAAAGATTAAATGCGATTTGGTTTGTTTTAAGACAAATTGCTTTAATTTGGCTTAGATTTAGAGTAAATTTAGCATAATTTAGCATTTCTTGCATCAAAATAGATCCAATGCCTTTGTCTGTGAGAGCTGGATTTTTATAAATCCCAAACTCGGCATTTTGTTTTGTGATATTTGTAAAATTTATCACACCAATAAATTTACTCTCATCATAAATCATAAAATATTTTTTATCGTTTTTGGAAGCTAAAGATTTTATAAAATTTAAATGATCTTCAAAGCTAAACTCGCCACTACCGCTAAATTTAACTATATTTTGATGTGTTCTTGCTTGATAAATTTGACTAATCTCATCATCATTTAAATCAATAAAATTTTTAAAATAAATCATAATTTTTAGCTGTCAATTTATCAAACTCACAAAGATCCAATCATCTCATTTATGCCGTTTTCATCGAGCCACTGGGTATTTTTATCAGAGCTGTATTCAAACTCGCCTTTGATTTTCTCACCTTTTTCGCCGATTAAATTTACGCTAAAATCAGGGTGAGTTAAAAATGTAATTGACGGAGTTATTACAAAATGATCGCTAAATTCATAAGTATGAATAGCGTCATCTTTGCCTATCATCACTTCATGAAGCTTTTCTCCGGGTCTAATTCCTATGATTTTAATGCCCAAATTTGGTGCCATTGCTTTTGCAAGATCAGTCATTTTCATAGACGGGATTTTTGGTATAAATAGCTCTCCACCTTGCATTCGCGAGAAGTTTTTAAGAACAAATTTAACCCCTTGTTCCAAAGTAATCCAAAATCTAGTCATTCTTTCATCTGTAATTGGAAGCTCACTTACTCCTTGCTTGATTAGCTTTTTAAACAAAGGCACGACTGAGCCATTTGAGCCTACTACATTTCCATATCTAACTACAGAAAATCTAGTTTCTTTAGTCCCGGCTATGTTGTTTGCAGCAATAAATAATTTATCACTTGCTAATTTCGTAGCTCCGTATAGATTTATAGGATTACAAGCTTTATCAGTGCTAAGAGCGATTACCTTTTTTACACCTTCTTCAAATGCTGCATTTATAACATTTTGAGCCCCGTTTATATTTGTTTTTATACATTCCATTGGGTTGTATTCGGCTATGGGGACATGTTTCATCGCAGCTGCATGAATTACAAAATCAATACCGCTCATAGCAGTCTTTAGGCGTTTTTCATCTCTAACATCACCCACAAAATAACGCATACATTTTTGATTAAATGTTTGAGCCATTTGATAATGTTTTTGCTCATCTCTTGAATAAATTACAATACGATTTGGCTTATAATTTGCAAGTAAAATTTCAGTGTATTTTTTGCCAAAACTACCAGTCCCGCCTGTGATTAAAATATCTTTGCCATCAAACATACAAAACCTTTAAATTTAGTGTTTCATCATTTTTTTAATATCTTTTGCTTTGAGAGATATATTTAAGTTTTCATTATTATCAAATTTGAGATTAATATTAATTTTATCGCCTTCTTTTATAGGATTTGGTAAATTCATAAGCATTATGTGATCGCTTCCTGGTTTGAGAT
>JAGAZK010000173.1 GCA_017940085.1 Campylobacter sp. | reverse complement strand
GTATTCCAGCAAGATACGGCTGGGAAGCGGCTTTATTTATTTCAAAATTGTTTCATACTTTAAGCGTGATTTTTTGGTTTTTGTTTGTTTGGGGAGCAGGGCTCGGGGTTATAGCTTATTTTGGCGTTGTAGTAAATGCTGTGATTTTGTATTTTGAACATAAAATCGTGGTTAGAGATTTTAGCAAGATTGATAGAGCGTTTTTTACTCTTAATGGCTATCTTGGGATATTATTTTTTATTTTTGTGTGGATTAGTTTATGGTAGATTTTAGATTATTTGAGACTAAATTTGAGCTTGAGTTTGAGCTTGATGATCCTAAATTTGAGCTTGAGTTTAATTCTAGGGCAAATTCTTTTGATGACTGGCTAAGTTTCCAAAAAGCAAAAGACAATGTATCAGATCCGCTTATATTAGAACTTTTGCTCGGACTTCATCAAAAAATAGATAATTTGACAAATTTAATTAAATTTGGAGAACAATCCCAAAATAAGCTTAAATTTGTTAAATTTGCTTCCAAAATGGGATATGAAGGTTTTGGATTTGATGAAGATTGTCTAGAAATAGGCAAAATTTATTTTGCTAGAATTTGTGTGGATTCGTTTTTTTTAAAGACAATTTGCCTTTATTTTGAAGCTGTGGATTCAAAAACAGCAAAAATTACAAAAATCAATCCACGATCAGAAAAACAATGGTCGCATTTTGTGGCAAGAAGTGAAATGCTTTCAATCAGAAAGGCTAAACATGACAAGTGATATTTTGATTTATATAATTTTTGGTGTTTTTTTGGCAATTTTATCGGCTTTGATTTATTTAAGAGATGCCCAAAGTGCAAGAAAATTTGGAAGATACGAAAAAATACTTGACGCTCTAATAAAAGAAAATTATATAATAAAAAAAGCTTTAGAAGGTGGTGAAAATTTACCTAGAAGCAATTTTGATTATGGCACTGGATTAAACCAAAAACTAATCCATGATCAAATTGAAGATCAAGTCAATCGTGCGATTAGCCAAAGAGTAATCCCAATGCTCCAAAGCCTTAAAAATCTCGAAGATACTATTGACAAATTTCAAGATGAGCAAGAAGATAGAATGTATAATCTAGAAGAAAGAACAAAAAATATCTCAAAAATCACTCCACCAAATTTTGATAGAGAAGAAAATAGAATTGTGGATTTGTTTAGATCTGGCAAATCTCAAGAAGAAATCGCAAGAGAAATGCGTATGAGCGTGGGGCGAATAAATATGATACTAAAAATCCATAAGGCGATTTGATGCTTATAGATAGCTATGGGCGAGTGATTGATTATCTTAGGATTTCTCTTACACAAAAATGCAATTTTCGTTGTATTTATTGTATGCCTCAAAACGGCGTTGAAGACATCGGTCATGATAAAGTTTTGTCTTATGAAGAAATGTTTGAATTTATTAAAATTTGCATTGATAATGGGGTCAAAAAAATACGAATTACAGGTGGTGAGCCATTAGTTAGAAAAGGTGTTGAAAATTTTATCAAAATGATAAGTGATTATAAGCCAGATTTGGATCTAGCAATAACGACAAATGGCTATTTTTTGCCAAAAATGGGCGAGAAATTAAAACAAGCTGGATTAAAAAGAATAAATATTTCTCTTGATACTCTAGATAAAAACAAAGCAAATTTATTAGCAAGAAGAGATATTTTAGATGGCGTTTTAAATGGCATTAAGATAGCCAAAGATTTGGGATTTATCATCAAATTAAACACAGTCGCTTTAAAAAATATAAATGATGATGAAATTGTAAATTTATTAGAATTTGCCAAAAATTTAGATATTCAGATTCGTTATATTGAATTTATGGAAAATTCTCACGCAAAATCAAATTTAATCGGCCTTAAAAAAGATGAAATTTTAGAAATTTTAGCCAAGAAATACAAATTCAAAGAAATCACAAAAAGCCCAAACTCGCCATCAATGCTTTATGAATTAGAAGATGGATACAAATTTGGTATTATCGATCCGCACAAACACGATTTTTGTAGCTCTTGCAATCGTCTAAGACTTAGTAGTGAAGGGCTTTTGATACCTTGTTTGTATTATGATGAAGGCAAAAGTATTTTTGAAGCAATGAGAAATGGAGATCTCAAAAAAGCTTATGAAATTTTAATTCAAATCATAAGAGACAAGCCAGAAAAAAATCGCTGGTGTGATGATTTTGCTATATCTAATCGTGGTTTTTATCAAACGGGTGGTTGATGAAAATAGTTGAATATTTTCTAAGCATTCAAGGGGAAGGCAAATTTAGTGGAAAAAATGCTTTTTTCATAAGGACATTCGGTTGCAATCTTAGTTGCAAAGGTTTTGGAGTAGAGAAAATTTCTCCCAAAACTAGCAAAATCTTAGTAGGTTGCGATACTTTAAGGGCTGTAAAAAGCGATTTTCCAAGCATTAATGCTGATTTTGGAAAAATCAAAAAAGAAATTATGAGCTTAAATTTCAAGCCTTTGATTGTAATTACTGGCGGAGAGCCGCTTTTGTGGTATAAAAATGAAGATTTGAATAAATTTATAAAATGGGCTTTGAAAAACAAATTTATTATTCAGTTTGAAACCAACGGCACTATAGAAATTGATTTTGAGAGATTTAAACTATACAAAAAATGCTTTTTTGCAATTAGTCCTAAGCTCAAATTTGTAAATCAAGTAAATTCAATCAATAAAAAAGCCATAAAATCTTTGTTTAAAAACGCTAAGTGTTTTTATAAATTTGTAATTAGCACCAAAGCCGATATAGACGAAATAAAACAAATTTTATCTATCCAAAATGGCGAAGTTTGGTGTATGCCTTTAGCTAAAAATAAATTTGAATTAGAAAAAAACGCAAATTTAGTAGCAAATTTGTGTATAAAAAACGGCTTTAATTATTCAGATCGCTTACAAATTAGGCTTTGGGACGACAAAGAAGGTGTTTGAAATTTAATATATTTTTTTGTAAAATTTAAAAAAGGTTACTTAAGTGATAATTAGAAAAGTTTTTGATTTTGAAAATGCCCATATAGTTAGAAATTGTAGTTCTAAGCGTTGTAAAGAAAGTATTCATGGTCATAGCTATAAATGTGAAGTTTTGCTTGAGAGCGAGTATTTAGACAATGCTGGAATGGTGTATGATTTTGGTTTGATGAAACTTGAAATTGCCGATATTATCGATAGTTTTGATCACTCAACTACGATTTGGGCAAAAGACGATGAAGAATACAAAAACACACTCAAAAAATTTAGCACTCGCTGGATAGAAATACCATTTAATCCAAGTGCTGAGCAGTTTAGTAGAGTGATTTTTGTGCTAATTGACAAAGTTTTGAGTCTAACAAATATGCAAAACGGCGAAAAAGGTGTTGTTTTATATAGTATAATTGTTCATGAGACAGATAGTGGGTATGCGCAATGTTTTAGAGATGATGCTTACAACGAAAATATGGGTAAATTTGATATAAAAGACATTAAATTTAGCGAACAAATTATAAAAGAATGGAAAAATCCTAAAATGCTAGATCAAATTTATTCAAATTTACAATTTACAAATCCTAAGGAGTGCTGATGAAAAAAATTATATTTCTTTCGCTAATAATGGCTTTTGTGGCTTGTAGCGATGACAAACCAAACGAAATAGAATTAAACACCCAAACCGTTCCGCCTGATGGAGTACCGATTTCTCACCCAGATGCCAATCTCACGATAGACAAACAAAATCCTCCAATGCCGGTGCCAGAATGAACGAAGTATATGAAATGAGCCTAGGGCTACACCTTTCGTTTGCTAAGGTGCTTTTGATATTATTATTTGTGCATTTGGTTTTGATTTATGTGGGAGATACTGAAAATCCAAGTTATATTAAGCGTTTGAGATTGTTTTTGCCACTTTATAATGCAACAATGGCTTTGATGTTTTTTACGGGTGCTTTGGATTTGGCTATTTTGCATTTTGCACTTAGTTTTCCTGTGATATGGATGATATTTTGTTTTGTAGCTTTGTGTATTTTGGGAGTTTGGGGATATAAAAGAATGAAAATCGCAGCAAGATACAGAGATTTTGCTACATTTAAAAAGCTAATGACACTCAAGATTTTTTGCGAAATTATTTTAGTTGCCTTAGCTGTTGCTTTTGGAATTAAATATTGAAATTTTTGTATGATTTAAGAGCAGGTGAAGCAAATTTAGAAATAAAAGGCGAAGAATATAAACATATAAAAGCTCTAAGATACCGCTTGGGTGATATTTTGGAGCTAAGAAATTTAAAAGATACCAAATCTTATAAATACAAAATATCAAATTTAAACAAAACAGCAAATTTAGAGCTAATTTCTAGCTATGAAGTGCAAAATTTATCATCAAATTTGAAATTTGCTTGGGCTGTAGTTGATACAAACGAGATACAAAAAGCATTACCGATTTTAAATGAGCTTGGAGTTGGGGAGATTATTTTTGTTTATAGCGATTTTTCACAAAAAAATATTAGATTAAATTTAGATAGATTCCAAAGAATACTAATCGCTTCTTCCCAGCAATGTGGCAGACATG
>JAGAZK010000172.1 GCA_017940085.1 Campylobacter sp. | reverse complement strand
TTCGCATAGAGATTGCGATGTCCTGGGCCGACTAGACGAAAGGGTCATAACCCTATATAAATGGTGTCCTGCGTTGGATTCGAACCAACGGCCCCCTCCTTAAAAGGGAGATGCTCTACCTACTGAGCTAGCAAGACAAAAGGAAAGCGAGATTATACAAAAACTAGGCGAATTTGTCAAGAATTAGCAGTTTCCTGCGTTTTCGTGGTCTATACAAACCCTACCAGTCTCAGGATATACTAAAATATTTAGCATATTGCCGGCATTGCCAGTAAGAGTGATAACACAAGTATTTGTTACTAAATTTTCGTTTGCATCATTAAGATTCGCACCAAAATGCGGTCTGCCCCTTTGATCAAAATGCAATCTTCTATCTGTTGTTTTTCTGCAAGTATTGCTAAAAGATACATCAGAAATACCATAAGTTTTGGTTAAATTTAATTCTGGAGTTAATTTTGATTTATCTATCACAACACCAGTGCCAGAATGCCCTGGACTTAGGATTAAATTTGATTGTTGCGGATTTCTTGCTATTTCTATTTCTGAATTTGGATTGCCCCTAGCACCTGCGCCTACAGAAGCAATGTCTGAAAATATGGTGTATCCAATATCATCATTAGATCCACTCCAAATATTATTAGGGATTTGATGGAAATAAATTTGCCAATAATTTTTAAACCAACTAGTATCGTTTGCATCAAATTTATCGCTCATCAAAGCTAAATGTTGAGTATAACGAATATGTTTTGCGACTTGATTTGCAGCCGTGATAAGCCTATTGTCTGTCTGTCTTGGCAAAAGAACAAATGCCAAGATACCTACTATTACGATGACCATAATTAATTCTATTAGTGTAAATGCCTTTTTCATGTCTGTAAGTATATCATAAATTTAATTAATTTTATTCATTTTTTTAAACTATTTTTCTTTGCATATTTTAAATTTGGCGATTTCTTTGCTAAATTTAGTAATTTGTAAATTTTTAATTTCTGTATTTTTCGAACAATCATCAGCAAAATAATATTTGCTTGGCGAGTTTATACCATAAAATTTGAGCCTAAGAGCCATTTTTGGATCGCTAGAAACAGCATTTATGCCTAAATTTTTAATCTCATTTGCTAAATCTTTTGCTATATCAAATTTATAAACAAAATGTTTTTTTTGGATTATCTAAAAACAAATAAAAAATATTATAAAATATCGAAGCAGCTGAGTTTATACCAAGTGAAAGCAATAATAAACACGCAAAGAAAATGTATTTTTTGCGAAATTGTGGCAATCTAATTCTATAAGAAGACAAAAACAATCTAACCATGTGTGGAATAAAAATCACTAAATATGGCAAAAACAATTCTAAATCTAATTTTTGTCTAATTGATAGTATCAAACTAATACAAAATGCACAATTACTCAAAAACCACAAAAAATCTTTTTCTTCTTTGACCCAAATTCTATATATCGTATATACAAAATACACAAAAATTAGCGGAGAAAAAACAGCCGCAAAAACTCCAAATGTATCTATTGCATAACCTTTTGGTTTGCCACTTAAATTAAAATCAAAAAATATAAGTCCAAGAACTATAAATAAAATCCCGCAAATTAGGTTAAATTTATTCTTAGAATAAAATCCATAAAACATAAGTGCTATATAAAATATCAAAAAAGATT
>JAGAZK010000171.1 GCA_017940085.1 Campylobacter sp. | reverse complement strand
TTGAATCCATAAAATTATATAAGATATTTTTTAGATTTGGAACATTTTCTAAAACTTCTCCGTAATCTTTAAAATTTGGTTGTTGAAAATCATTTGTAAGTTGCGACCTTGAAACAATAAAATTATTGATATATGCACTAATTGCAAATTGTTTTAAATATTCAGCTTTTAAATTTTCTTTTGTAACTCTTATAGCTCGTCCGTCAGAAGTTGTAAGAACTACTTTTGAGTTATTTTCATAAACAATATTTCTCAAATCTTTCATTTGTGAAGCTATATTTGAAATTTCATACCCAAATACTATGATTGTAAGACACAAAAAAATAGCAATATATTTCCAATTTTTACCAAAAAATTGTTCGCATTGAAAATTTAATGATTCATATTTTGTATCTACTATTTTTTCCGTTTTTTTAGTTTTAATTTCTTTTTCCATTTCACTGCACCGAATTTACAATAGAATTTATTTTATTTTTTGCTTCTTCTTCATCAAATTGTTGAGCCATAATTACTTCTTTATCAGCAACCAATCTTGCTAAAATTTCTCTTTTATCCCATTTAGCGTTTATTTCGCTTATAATTTGAGCTTCTCGTAATTGTTGTTTTCTAATTTGAGCGATTGCTTGAATTTTTTTATCACTTCTAAGAATATTAATATACTCTTGTGTTGGTATAGTAATATCATCAGGCTTCTTAGCAAGTTCAAGAGCTAAACCGATTTCGTTTGCTTTTGCATTATTAAAAGAATTTTTCATTTTTTGTAAATGATTTTGTGAAATATCCTGTGCCTCATCATCTGTTGTATTTAAAAGTTGAAGCGAAATAGCAGAACCTATATTTGAAGGTGAAGTGTCTTTTAAATTCATTGAATTTGAACTAGCTAATTCAAAAACACCTTTTTTATAACTATACAAATTTGCAGGTGCTTTAATATCATCGACTTTGATTTGATTAATATTTTTACCCTTTGAACTAGCACTTGCGTGATAGCTCATAAGAACTCCTAATTCTGCTTCACGCCTATTTAAGACATAATCTCTTACTAAATTTGGTTTATCTCCGTCCTTTTTTAAAGCTTGATTTATATCCCAAACTTTAAGATATTCGCTATATTTTTGTCCGTTAGGCATATTTTTATCTTGAAAATCGCCATTTACTTCGTCCCAAACATTACCTGCTGTATTTTCGGCTGTTGTTGAAGTAACATCTTCAAATTCTCTATCTTTTGCTTTGCAAAATTGCCTTAAACCATCTAATCCTACACTTCTATTTTTTTTATTAAAACCTGGTAAATCAGGTGCAAAAGAACAAACATTTGTATTTATTTGACTTAATTGATCGCAAGGATCTAAACTATCAATTGAAGTATCGGAAGGATTATAACAAACTCCTGTAATACCGCTTGTTCTTTCGCCAATTTTGCCCCAAATTTTATCTTTATTTTTATTGATAATACCACCTAAATCAAAAGCTAATGCAAAATTAGCCAAAATCAAAGAAATACATAAAACAAAACCAAACTTTTTCATTTTAATTCTCCTTAATAGCAAATTTTAAATTGATTGCAAAAATCTGATTTTTCTTTTTCTGTAAAAAATAAAACATTGTATGAATTGTCTTCATCGCTAAAAACAACATTAGCTCTTTTTAAAATTTCTAAATTTGTAGAAGTTTTTTTAATACTAAGTGTTTTTAAATCGCCTTGCATAGATACATTTTGTGGCATTGAATTATGATTTATATCTCTATTTGATAAAGATATACTATTTTTTTGGTCTAAATTTAGTTCAAGTGTTTCTTGCAAACTAGCAGGTCTTTCAGGAATATTCGCAAATTTAGCAAATAGTTCATCTATGTTTAATTCTTTTTCTAGTTTTGACGGAGTAACACGAAGCTTGATTAAGCCACTATCATCTGTTTCTTGCCAAACTTGCGGATAAGTAAGCTTTTTAGTAGCAATTAGATATTTACCAATTTCATAAGCTTTCAAATCTGCTTTATATCTATTTAACACATTTTTTGCTTCTATAAATGC
>JAGAZK010000170.1 GCA_017940085.1 Campylobacter sp. | reverse complement strand
CTTTCATCATCTAATTCACAACCTTTTTTTAGCCAAATTTTTGCACTTTCATAATCTTTGCGATTATATAAAAAATAATCAAAAGAAGCATAAAGACAAGATTTTGCCAAGCCTTTTAGGCAAGATCTTTTGTAAAGTTCATTTAATCTAACAAAATCTTCGTATTGAGAATATACAGCTATAAAAAAATCGCAATCTGTATTTATGGTGTGTAAATGTGCCAAACAAGCATTTTCTAGCTCAAAAAGTTTATCACAAGCTGATTTTTCACCATTTTTACAAGTTTTATAAATCCAAAATTTTTCTAAAAAATCATTTGCTTGTTTTAAGCATAATTCATAATTGTCAAATTGTTTGCAATCATCATAAATTTGCTCTTTTGTGATATTTTCAAAAGGATTACAAAAAACCAAATTTGATAAAAATATCAAAAACACAAATTTGACTAAATTTGGCTTAAATTTAATCAAATTTGACCTATTTTAGTGCTAAATTTAGCACATCATTTATAGTATCCACAGGCAAAATTTGCATTGCGTTTTTGACCTCATCTGGGATTTCTTTTAGATCTTGGTCGTAGTTTTTGCGTGGGATTAAAGCGGTTTTGATTTTGGCTTTGTGAGCAGCGATTAATTTTTCTTTTAGTCCGCCTATTGGCAAGACTTTTCCACTCAAAGTAATCTCGCCAGTCATCGCAATATCGTGCCTGATTGGAATATCGCTTAAAATTGAAGCAATAGCTGTCGTCATCGTGATACCTGCACTTGGACCATCTTTTGGTGTAGCACCTTCTGGGACATGAATATGCAAATCAAACGAATTATAAACCGAAATTTCATCGTTTTTATCATCTTTGAAAATCAAATTTTTTGGGATTTTGATTTTTTTATTGTCAATTAGTGTTTTTACCAAACTAAATGCGATTTGAGCAGATTCTTTCATAACATCGCCAAGTTGGCCTGTGATTTGCATAGAACCTTTGCCTCTGATCCTGATAGCTTCGATTTTAAGGACATCTCCGCCAACAGCAGTCCAAGCTAGACCATTTACTATGCCGACTTTGTCTTTTTTATCGACCACATCTATCTCAAATACTTTTTTATCAAGAAAATCTTTTAAATTTTTGTTTGTGATAGTGATTTTATCGCTTTGCTCATTTAATAACTTAATAGCGACTTGTCTTAAAATATCAGCAATCCTGTGGCGTAAATTTCGCACTCCGCTTTCTCTTGTGTATTTTTCAATCATCTCATCAACAGCAGGTTTTGCAAAATTAACTTCACTAGCTTTGAGACCATGTTTTTCAAGCTCTTGTGGTATCAAATATCGCTTAGCGATTTCAAATTTTTCTTGTGGAGTATAGCTTGAAAGCTCGATAAATTCCATTCTATCACGAAGTGGAGCTGGGATTGGGGCAGTTTCATTTGCAGTAGCTACGAAAATAACTTTACTCAAATCAATATTGAAATTTAAATAATAATCTCTAAATTTAGAGTTTTGCTCAGGATCCAAAATCTCCAAAAGCACAGCTGTCGGATCGCCCCTATACGATCTAGCGAGTTTGTCAATCTCATCAAGCACTACAACTGGATTCATAGTTTTAGCTTCAATCAAACCTTGCACAATTCTACCTGGCATAGCTCCGATATAAGTTCGTCTATGACCTCTAAGCTCATTTACATCTTCAAGTCCGCCAAGTGCAATTCTAATGAGCTTTCGCTTCAAAGCTTTTGCTATAGAGTTTGCAAGGCTAGTTTTACCTACACCAGGGGGTCCAACAAAACACAAAATAACGCCATTATTGACTTTATCTGTGAGTTTGCGTTTTTCTAAAAGCTCTTTTAGCCCAAAATACTCAACTATGCGTTTTTTTGGTTTTAAAAGCCCAAAATGATCTTTATCTAGCTGATTTTGGACAAGTTTTATGCTAAGTTTGTCTTTTGAGAGATCGCCAAAAGGCACATCTAAAGCCCAATCCAAATAGCTTCCAGTCATACTTGCTTCTGAGCCCTCAGGGTGCATTCTAGAAAATTTATTGAGTTGTTTGTCTATTTCTTTGTAAGCTTCTTGGCTCATAAATGGTTTTTTCTTATCAAGTTTTTGACGATATTCAGCGATTTCTTCGTCTCTGCTAGTATCAGAGCCTAATTCTTTTTGAATTTCTTTTAATTGCTCTTTTAAAAAATATTCTTTGTTGGTTTTGTCTATTTTAGAATGAACTTTTGAGCGAATTTCTTTTTGCAATTTACTAGCTTCGATTTCTGAACCTATATAATCAATTATTTTTAATATTTTTGTTTCTAAATTTGGCTCAATAAAAAGCTCATAAGCTATATTTTTACGAAGTCTTAAAGCACTACAAATCAAATCACAAATTCTATTTGGCTCAAGCCCTTCTTCTATAGTTTTGAGCAAATCTGGTGAAAACATATGATTGACTATGCTTAGATTTTTTACTTTTTCTTTCAAAACATACAAAAGTGCTTCTTGGCGTTGAATATCGGGCAAAATTTGATCAATTAGTTCAAATTTGGCAATCATCGGCTCACGGCTAATTATTTCTTTGATTTTTGCTCTTGCCGAGCCTTGAAACAAGATTTTGACTCTGCCATCAGGCAAAACCACTTTTCTCATCACATTGCCGATAACTCCAGCATCATAAGCATTTTCAAATCCTAAAATTTCATTGTGTTCTTTGCTTGGCAAAATACAAATTGGGGTGTTGTTTTCTTCGCTTATTTTTAGGGCTTGAAAATCATTTTTGCTTGTCAAAAACAAAGGCGTAATCATAAAAGGATATAAAAACATTTCTGTTTCTATCATGACAGGCAATTTTATTTCTTGCATAATTTCTCCTATTCAAAAGGTCTATTATACCAAGGCAATTTTGGTTTTATAATCTCATTTTCATCATAATCTTGCAGTTTTTCTTCATAAGTTTGAGCAGACTCAGTTCTATCAGTTCGCTCATATAATTCTTTTATGCTGTTATTTAGGTATAAATTTGCTAAATT
>JAGAZK010000169.1 GCA_017940085.1 Campylobacter sp. | reverse complement strand
GAAAAGCTAGGCATTGTCTATACTCCGATTGCTGTTGTGGATTTTATCATTAATAGCGTTGATTTCGCTTTGAAAAAGCATTTTAATGAGAGCTTGTGCAATAAAAATGTCAAAATCCTTGACCCATTTGCAGGAACTTCAAGCTTTTTAGTTAGATTAATTCAAAGTGGTTTAATTGATAAAAACCTAGATTACAAATACCAAAACGAGCTTTTTGCAAATGAAATTACGCTTTTAGCGTATTATATTTCTACGCTAAATTTATCGGCAGCGTATCACGAGCGAATAGGCAAAGAAAAGGCAACGACATATAAACTTATGCCAAATTTGCTTTTTACAGATACTTTTCAAATGAGTGAACTTGAAAAACCAAATGAAAATGTGTTTGGCGATGAATACTTAGATGAAAACGATGAGGGCATAAAAAGACAAATTCAAGCTAATATCAAAGTTATTATCGGTAATCCACCGTATTCGGTAGGTCAGGGCAGTGCAAATGATAATAATAAAAATTTAATTTATCCAAAATTACAAAAAAAATTAGTTGATACATATATAAAACATTCATCTGCAACTAAAAATAACTACGATAGCTACAAACTAGCTATTCGTTATGCAACAGATAGGATAGGCGAGTGTGGAGTTATCGGCTTTGTAACAAACGGAAGTTTTATAGATACAAATTCCGATGATGGTCTAAGGCACTGCTTAGAAGATGAGTTTAGCTATATTTATATCTTTAATCTTAGGGGAAATCAACGAACGAGTGGAGAAGAAAGCAAAAAAGAGGGCGGTAAAATATTTGGTAGTGGAAGCAGGGCGCCTGTGGCGATTTCAATCTTAATCAAAGACCCAAATTTTACAGGGCAAAAAGCTGAAATTTACTACTATGACATAGGCGATTATTTAGATAGAAATCAAAAGCTAGACATTATCAAACGCTTTAAATCTGTGGAGAATATCCCATTTACTCGTATCGTGCCAAATCAGTTTGATGACTGGATTAACCACAGAGATGAGAGTTTTGATAAATTTATAGAAATTGCAAATAAAGATACCAAATTTAAAAACGGAAACGATATTTTTGAAGCGTTTTCAATGGGCGTAGTAACGAATAGAGATGCTTGGGCTTATAATTTTTCTAACACACAACTTATATATTGTATGAATTCTTGTGTTGATTTTTATAACGAACAAAGATTAAAATTAAAAGAAAATCCAAATTATCATATTAGTATGGATAAAACAAAAATTTCTTGGACTAGAAAAACATTAAATTATTGCAAAAGCAATAAAGAAGTAATTTTTAGTGATAAAAATACTAGAATTTGTCTATATAGACCATATATAAAGCAGTATATTTATTATGACACTGCATTTAATGAAATGCAGTATCAGTTGGATAAAATTTATCCAACTGATACTGTAAGTAATATCGCAATTATTGCTAGCGGAATAGCAAGTAACAAATTCTCGGTAGTTATAAGCAATGGTTTGAGCGATTTACAATGTTTAACAAATGCTCAAATTTTTCCACTTTACTACTACGAAAAAGTAGAAACAAAAGGAACTTTATTTGATAATGGCGAAGAAGTGCAGTATCAAAGAAAAGATGCGATTAGAGATTATGCTCTAAACGAATTTAGAAAGCATTACAGTGATGAAAGTATCAGCAAAGAAGATATATTTTACTACATTTACGCACTGCTTCATCACAAAGGCTATGTATCAAAATACAAAAACAATCTCACTAAATCGCTTCCTAGAATTCCTTTTGCTCCTAAATTTTGGGAATTTTCTAAAATAGGGCGAGAGTTAGCAAATTTGCATTTAAATTATGAAAGCGTTAAAGCAAACGAG
>JAGAZK010000168.1 GCA_017940085.1 Campylobacter sp. | reverse complement strand
TAGTGTTTATGCTGCTTTCTACTTTCGTTCGATCACTTTTAACCGAATTTAGCGGATATATCCATATATCGGCATTTTTAGTGATTTTATCATTTGGATTTTATGCGTTTAAATTTTTTAAAATTTTCACCCAAAACCCATTTTCAGACGACCCTGAGTAAATTTACAAATTCACTCAAATTTCACGGCGAATTCGCCAAATTCGGCTTTTGTCGCAGTCGCTAAATCGTTTGGATTTAGCCAAATTTGTTTGCCCCGAATTCCAGCACTAACGCAAATTTGAGTTTGTGTTAGTGCGCGTGAGTCGATAAATGTGCGAAAGTGCTTTTTCATGCCAAGTGGCGAACAACCGCCCCTAACATAGCCTGTGATTTTTGTTAGCTCTTTTAGATTCATTAGCTCTGCCCGTTTGACTCTCGCCGCCCTTGCTAACGCCTTTAAATCAAGGCTTAAATCGCCTTGCAAACACGCCGTGATATACTCGCCCGCGCACTCGCAAACTATCGTTTTATAGACCTGCTCTATGGGCTTTTGGCACGAATTTGCCACATGCACAGCATCAAGGTTGTTTTCATCGACTTCGTATTCTAGGATTTCATAAGGAATTTTAAGCCCGTCAAGTATGCGACAAGCGTTAGTTTTTTCTACTTTTTTGGACATTTTGTATCACCTTGTTTTAGCAAATTTAGTCAAAATACTCTTATTTCTTTTCAATTGCCATTTTTACACTTCAATTTTGGGTAATTTTGCAAAAAATACTCAGCCCTTTCGTCCATTATTTTAAGCATTTCATCTTTACTAGCCGAGCCATCAAAAACCATATCATAAAAAACATTGACATAAACCCCACATTTTCGCTCTTTTACACTAATGGTTATGTAATAGTTATCATAAATTTTCTTCTCTTTAATCGGCAAAAATAGGGCTTTTTCAAGCATTTTGGTTTCATCAAGTTTTGTTAATGTAAAAATTGGCTTTGGGTCTCGTTTGTTATAACTTCTTTTGATAGAACTTATCGTTTTATCAATACTTTCGTCCTTTGTGGTTACAAAAACCCTTATCATCTTGGTCCAACCTGTATATGTAGGAATTTGACCGCCATCATTTTCGCCGTCAAGGTAGAATTTAGCATGTTCATACATATTAAACTTATCTGTATAAATTTCGCCGTCAAATTCAATCTGCTTTGGCATATCAACGACATTTCGTGCGTGAAATATGGAAGTGTGTTTGCCAACCAAGGCATTACCGAGTGCATCCATAAGCGGATTTTCAACCAAATAATAACCTAGTTGCTGACAACCACATATAAAAAATCCTATTATTGCGGTTAAAAGTAAATTTTTAAATTTCATTATTTCTCCTATCTTGAAACTAGCATTTTATCGAAATTTGGATAAAATTTGGCATTTATATTGCTTTTCAAATTTAATATTCAAGACAGAGTGGGCGTAGTAAAGCTTGAATTTGGGCGGTTTCAAGCGAAGCTACCTTTGGGCGGTAGTGAGCGTAGAAATCGTCCAAATTCAAGCTTTAATCCGTTCGGTATGGGGAATTTTCAATAACGAATATTTTCTTGTTTCAAAAAATCTCTCAAATCGTCATATTCCGAGCTATCCAAATATCGCCACTTTCCGGGCTTTAAAGTCCCTAGCGCAACTCGCCCAAATGCCGTGCGTTTGAGATCTACCACTTCTAGGTCAAAATACCCAAAAAACCGCCTTAACTCTCTGTTTTGTCCTTCGTTTATGATAGCTTTGATTTTGGTGTATCCGCCGCTACTAGGCATTATGCGATACGCCAAAAAGGGCTTAAATTCCATTGATTTGATTTTGCTTTTTGAGTGTGCGCCTTTGGTGGCATCTTCGGCAAAAAAGCCCTCTTTTATCGCCGTTACGACTTCGTCGGTTACTTCGCCTTTGACTTTGAGATAATACTCTCTTTCAATGTCGCTTTTCATCAGTGCAGTGGCAATCGCAGGGGCGTCAGTTAGTAGTAAAAGCCCTTCACTGGCAAAATCAAGCCGTCCGATACTAACAAATTTAGAAAATCCGTTTGGCAAGCTGTCATAAATCGTCTTGCGACCGCGGTCGTCTTTTTTGGTAACTAACTCGCCTTTTGGTTTGTGATAGACAATCACGCTAAATTCGGTTTTTTTCTTGATTATTCG
>JAGAZK010000167.1 GCA_017940085.1 Campylobacter sp. | reverse complement strand
CATCTGATGCCTTTTCTATCCTAATATCATCATCTAAATTTAAATGGCTAATCATAATATTTTGATCAGTTGTCATCAGATTTTCAATATTATCTTTTGTCTCATCTACGCTATCAATTTCTGCGACCATTTTTTGCATTTCATCAATATTAACTTCTTGTGTTTGATCTATATTTTCATCGATACTAGGCATATTTTCTTGCATCAATTCTGCATTTTCATCACTGACACTCATATTGTCTATTTCATCGAGCATATCGCTAATCTGACTTAACTGCTCATCTTTTTGCATAGTTTCATCTTGCAAAGAAATTTGCTCTTCATCTATTTTTTCGGCTTGAGCTTTTTTAGCATCTATTTCATCGTATTTTTCTGATATTTTTTCTACTAATTCGTTTAATTCTGCTTCATTTCTTGATTTTTTATCATCTATTTTTTCAGCAGTTATATTCTCTTGCGTAGCTGGAATTGTTTCGTTGCTAATTTGTATTTCATTGCTGACTTCTTGGGATATTTCATCTAAATTATCATCTTGAGCGGTTTGCAAAATATCTTCGGTAAAATCATCTTCTGCTATATTTTCATTTTGTGTTGGTATTTCATTGTCTTGTGAGATTTCGTTTTGTGTGGCTTCGCTAGTTTCAGTCTCTGAGGCAACCATTTCATCAGCACTAATCTCATCAGAAGTTTCTTGAACTATTTCTTTTAGTTTGGTTTCTTCGCTTAAATCTTGTGGGGTTTGATTTATTTGTTCATCGGTTAAATTTGGCTCTAAATTTGCATTTTCGCTGATTAAATTTTCGTCTAGATTTTCTTGAGCAGAAATTTGCTCTATATTTTCATCAATATTTTGGGTGTTTTCTACTTCTACAAGCTCTGACAAGTCTAAATTTTCATCAATAGTCGTAGTTTCATCAACAGCTTCGACTTGTGTATCTTGAGCTATCTCATCTGTGATTTTATCGGAGATTTGGGCTTGGGCAGTTTCTTGTGCGGTAATTTCTTGAGCAGTTTCATCAGCGATTTCTTCAAGCTCAGATTCTTGGCTTAAATCTTGTGGTATTTCGTCTAAATTTGGTATCTCTTCGCTCAAATCTGATTGCAAAACTTGCTCATCAGTTAAATTTGGCTCTAAATTTTCACTATCATCGGCTAAATTTTCTTGCAAATTTTCACTATCATCGTTTAAATCTGCGTTTTGGGTGGCTAAATTTTCATCTAATTCGCTTAATTCACTATCATCTAATAATTCGCCATCTTTTATCATATTTTCGATTATTGATTCATCGATACTTTCTTTGTAATTTATATCACTATCATCAAGCTCAACTTTTTCAAATGAAATGTCGCTATTTTTGTCAATTATTTTTTCTATCAAACTCACAAAATCTGTCGGTAAAAACGGCTTTTCAAGGATTATTTTTTTGTTTTGGCGATTTTCATAATCTTTTGGCAACAAATACAAAATATTGTCGCTCAAGCTGCTATAATCAGCTTTTTCGTCTATTAAACCACTATCACAAATGAGTAAATCGTATCTTGAATTGAGTTCGCTTATATCGCCGACTTCTTGGACTTCATATCCGAGTTTTTTTAAGCCAAGTGTAGCCAAACGAGAAACAGCAGGATTTTTATTTAGTAAAGCAACTCTCATTTTTGCCCCTAAAAAAGTTTGTTGTATTTTACGCTATTTTTCATAAATAATTGCTTTGATTTAGCTCAAATATCTAAAAAAACAAGCTTGGCATATCATTAAGTGTATTTAAAAACAAATTTGTCATTAGTTTTACAATCGCACCTAAAACCAAAATCAAAATTATAAATGCTACTGTGATTTTAATCGGAAATCCAACTACTAAAAGATTGAATTGTGGCATTGTTTTCATAAGCATTCCAAAAATCAAATCAGCCAAAAGTGCCATACCGACAATAGGAAACGCCACAATAAAGCCAAACAAAAACATATTTGCAACGCCTTTGATAACATACTGGGCCAAATTTGTCCCAGGCATAAACTCGCCCAAAGGCAATAAAACTGTTGATTTTGAGATAAAATACAAAATCAAATGATGCCCATCAAAAAGCAAAAACGCCATTAAGACAATTATATTGAGCGAATTTACTATTAATGGGCTATTGACCCCACTTTGCGGATCCATAACATTTGCCATAGAAAAGCCCATATTCATTGAAATTTGCTCTCCTGCCATACTCAATACCCCAAACACAAGCACAAGCAGTATCCCAGCACAAAGCCCAAAAAATATTTCACTAATAGCTTCTAAAATTAAATATTGGACATTTAAGCTAGGCTCTATATTTACAAGTGGTGTCATCGGAAATACAAAAATAGTTAGCATCAAAGCAAGAGAAGTTTTGATACTAAAATGAATTTGGTTGTGATTAAAAAATGGAAAAAACACCATCAAAGCTGTCATTCTAATGAATAACAACAAAGCAGTTATGATATTTTGCTCACTTAAATAATTAGCAAATTCCATACTCTAACCTATTTGGTGTAGTTTTTTCTCACTTAGTTTGTAAATTTTATCACAATTACTGGCTAAATTTTCATCATGAGTTACTAAAACAAGAGCGGCATTTTGGGTTTTTACATAATCAAAAATTACGCTCATTACTTCATTTGCCGTATCTTTATCTAGATTGCCTGTTGGCTCATCTGCAAATATAATTTTAGGGCGTTTGGACATTACTCTTGCTATGCTTACTCTTTGTTGCTGTCCGCCAGAAAGTTCGCCGATTTTGTGTTTTAAGACGTGATCGATTTTTAATTGTTTTAATAAATTTAAATCAAGTTTTTGTTTGCTCAATACATTTGCAAGTTCGATATTTTCATAAGCATTAAATCCTTTAAATAAATAATGAGTTTGGAAAATAATGCCAAATTCAATGCGTCTAATCCGCAAAAGCTCACTCTCGCTTAGATTATAAATTGATTTGCCGTTGTATAAAACCTCGCCTTTGTGTGGCTTTAAGAGTGTGCAAAGTATGTGTAAGATAGTGGATTTTCCGCTACCACTCACACCAGTAATTGCTGTCGTAGTAGCAGGAGCGATGCTTAAATTTAATTCATCAAACAAAGTATAATCAAATTTGTGGCTTAAATTTAGAGCTTTAAGCATTAATTTATGCCAT
Source organism: Campylobacter sp. (assembly GCA_017940085.1). Classification (GTDB taxonomy): domain Bacteria; phylum Campylobacterota; class Campylobacteria; order Campylobacterales; family Campylobacteraceae; genus Campylobacter. The sequence goes on along the minus strand of JAGAZK010000167.1, from coordinate 4,964 downwards.
TTGAGCTGCGACTTCTGCTGCGAAATCTTCGCTTTTTTTCTCTAAACCTTCGCCGACTTCAAATCTGATATATTTGACGATTTGTATTTTTCCGCCAATTCTTTGAGCGTGTTCGTCTAAAACTTGAGCTATTGTTTTTTTATCGTCCATTACGAAAAATTGTCCCAAAAGCGTAAGTCTTTGATCGATTTGAGTATTATCTGCTAAAAATCTATCAATTTGACCCGGAATTATTTTATCCCAAATTTGCTCTGGTTTGTTTTGTTTTTTAAGCTCAGCTTTTAATTCATCTGTTACACGAGCCAAGATTTCATCTGTGATTTGAGCTTTTGAGCCAAACTCAGGGATTTTATGCAAAGGTTTGCCAAGACGAACTAATTCTTCATTTTCTTTTTCAAGCTCACCTTTTAAGGCTAGAAATTCTTTTTCGATAAAATCTTTGTCAAATTCATTGTAGCTGATGACTTGCGGTTTCATAGCAGCTGCGTGCATACAAAGATTTTTGATTAATTCTTTTGATTTTTCTACGCTTTGTTCGCTATCACAAGTAGCAGCTATGATTACGCCAACTCTTTTATTTGAGTGCAAATACCCACTTACAAAACCATTTGGCTCTGCTTTTATAGTCTCAAATCTGCGAACAACTAAATTTTCACCAATTGTTGCGATTTGGTTTTTGAGATAATCTTCAAATTTAATGCCATCAATTGTGCTTGAATTTAGTTCATCAAGCGTTTTGATATTTTGATTTTGGATATGAGTTGTAGTATTTTGAACTAAATTTACAAAATTTTGATTTTTTGCTACGAAATCTGTTTCTGAATTGATTTCACTGATTGTGGCTACTTTGTTATCATTGCTAATTTCCACACAAACCAAGCCTTCACTTGCTAAGCGATCTGCTTTTTTGGCTGCTTTGCCAAGACCTTTTTCACGCAAAATATCAACAGCTTTGTCCATATCGCCATTAGCTTCTTGCAAAGCTTTTTTGCAGTCCATCATACCAGCACCAGTGCTCTCTCTGAGCTCTTTTACCATTTGTGCATTAATTTCCATTATTCATCACCTTCAAACATTTCTTCGCTCATAGCTTCTTCTAAAACTTCTTGTTTTTATTCATCACTAACTGGCTGATCTTGGTTTTCGTCTTCTACGCCGTCTTGATCTCTAAGAGCTTTGCCTTCGTTGATTGCTTCAGCCATTTCTTGACAAAAGAGCTGAACACTTCTGATAGCATCATCATTTCCCGGAATTGGATAAGTGATTAAATCAGGATCACAATTCGTATCTACTGGAGCTACAACAGGGATTTTTAATTTGTTTGCTTCAGCAACTGCGATTTTTTCTTTTACTGTATCAATCACAAAAATCATATCAGGAAGTGATTTTAGATCTCTTATTCCACCCAATGTATTTAGTAATTTTTCTTTTTTTCTTCTAAGCATCAAAGCTTCTTTTTTTGTCAAAAGATTGATTGAGCCGTCTTCTTCCATAGCTTCAATTACTTCAAGTTTGCGAATTGATTGTTTGATTGTGCCAAAATTTGTCATCATGCCACCAAGCCAGCGATGATTAACAAAAGGCATATTGCATTTTTCAGCATATTCTCTAACAGCTATATTTGCTTGTTTTTTAGTGCCGACAAAAAGAATAGTTTTGCCCTCAGCCGCAGCGTCTCTGACGATATTGTAAGTATATCTGAAATAACGAATAGTTTTTTGGAGATCTATGATGTAGATCCCTTTTCTTTCGCCGAAAATAAATTTTTTCATTTTCGGATTCCATCTGCGTGTTTGATGCCCAAAATGCACACCACATTCTAACAAATCTCTCATGGTTACCATGATTTCTCCTTAAATTTAGTTATCCTCTGTGCCCCTTAATAGCGATATTTGCTACACTAAACTAGGATTGGCACATGTGAATTAGAACGCAGATTCTATCTTATTTATACTTATGAATTGCTAAATTTAAAATAATTTTAAGCTAAATTTAGCCCTAAATTTTGAATAAATTTAGCTTAAAAATTAAAAGCTATCTAGCTTCTTACCATTTTATTGATACTAGCGATGATGATTTGCAAAACTTCAAGCGAAGAATCTAAAAATTTAGAAGCTTGCTCTAAGCTCACACAAACAAATTTAAATCTCAATTTTGCATCGTCGTCTAAATTTACATATTCTTCAAGATCATTAAAAGCTTCGATATTTTCTACATTTGCAGATTTAATTGACTCGTTCATTTCGTCTTTTGTAGGAAATTTGCCACTTTTTATAAAATGATTAATATGTCCGATCATTGATTTTGCCGTATCGTGAAGATTTACAGCGACTGAAATTGTTTCATCAAAAGCATCATAAAGTGCGGAATTTGCTTCTTTTTTGCCAGTTTCAATCACAGGCATCAAAACGCTCATTGCGTGTTTGTAGGCATTGAATTGATCTTGGATTGCATCTTTTGCACCGCTTACAAATGCACTATTTTTGTAAAAATTCTCCATAATTTTTCCTTTTAGACTTCAAATCGTGGCAAATTATAACAAATTTAATCTAAAATTTAAATGCGATAAAAAGGCAATCCAGCCAAATTTGATCTAAAAACAACTTTTTGATCGATTAAATTTTGCAAAATTTCTTTAGTTTGGGTTGAGAAATTATTTTGCACATCAAATTCGCTTTGTGGGCGAAGTTTAAGGAGCTTGATAAGCTCAAATTTGTTTAAATTTACTTTGTTTTTTAGCGGTTTTTTACTCACTACTACAACTGGTGCTGTGGTGATTAAATTTGAAAGATTTTGCAATTTTTCCAAATTTACGCCATTTGCTTGATGAGCTGGCGGACGATCTAGGCTAGAAATATCAACTCTATGTGGTTTTATTTTTTCAAACGCTGTATTTAGGGCAATAAATTCAAGCTCATTATCATTAAAGCTCTCTAAAACTAAGACTTCCATCACGAGCTCACCTTTGAAATTTGCTCTAAATTTAGCCATTTTTTCAATCATTTCATTGATATTATAATTTTTAATTGATCGATCAATCTTTCTAAAAGTGCGTTGCAATGCACTATCAAGGCTAAATTTAACTATATCAAACTCCATTAAATTTAGCATTTTTTTCTCGTCCAAAACAGCCGAACCATTGCTCAAAATAAGCGTTTTTTGCGTGGTTTTAATTTTATTTATTTCACGCACTAAAAGACCCAAATCTTCATACAAACTTGGCTCTCCGTTTGCAGTGATAGTGATGACATCGATATTTTCGTGGCGTTTAAGGGCTAAATTTAATTCATCTAAAATATCACAAATTTTTGGCGGATTTGTGATAAATTCTTTTACTTTGGCTTTTTTTAGCTCACAATACAAACAATCATAATTACAGCATTTCTCATCTGGGCTTAAATCAATCCCTAGAGAAACCCCAAATCTTCTTGAATTAAGCGGTCCAAAAATATATTTCATTTAGCAAATTTTTTGCTTTCTTTGCGGACAAGATCAATCAAATATTTCGCATTTTCTACAGGCACATCAGGCAGTATCCCATGACCTAAATTAAATATATGGCGTTTGCCTTTCATTACCGATAAAATCTCCATTACTCCATCTTCAATCGCCATTTGATTATACAATCTACAAGGCTCAAGATTTCCTTGTAAGACAAAATCTTTGCCAAGAGTTGTTTTTGCCACACTTATTGGCGTATTCCAATCCACCCCAAATACATCAAATTTGCCTTTTAGTTTGCCTAAAAATGCACCCACACCTTTTGGAAAAGCAATTACTGGAATATGAGGGTATTTTTCTTTGATATATGCACAAAGTTCGTCTAAATAACTAAATCCAAACTCCAAATAAGCACTTTCTTCTAATGCTCCAGCCCAGCTATCAAAAATCTGCACAGCATTAACTCCAGCCTTAATTTGCTCTTCTAAATATTCTTTTAAAACATTTGTAATTTTTCGCAAAATCGAATGCATAAATTGCGGATTTGCATAAAGCATTTTTTTGACTTTTGTGTAGGTTTTGGATCCTGCACCTTCTACCATATAAGTCGCCAAAGTCCAAGGAGCCCCGCAAAATCCAATCAAAGCTTTATCGCTTGATAGTTTTGAGCGAACAATTTTGATTGTATCATATACATAAGATAAATTTTTTGCACATTGATCAAATTTTAATTTATCTAGATCTTTCATAGTTTCGATAGGACTTGCAAATACAGGACCAATTCCAGCTTTGAATTCTAAATCCATTCCCATTTCAAGTGGCACAACCAAAATATCACTAAATAAAATCGCCGCATCAACGCCTAATCTATCAATTGGCTGAAGTGTAGCAAGAGCTGATTTTTGGCTATCTTTGCAAAATGCCACAAAATCACTCACACTCGCTCTTAGTTCTCTATACTCTGGCAAATACCGCCCAGCTTGTCTCATCATCCAAATTGGCGTATATGGTGTGTCTTTTCCAAAACATGCATCAACAAAAATCATTTTTTACCTTTTAAAATTTTTTGCGTATAGTAGCTAAATTTGACTAAAAAATTGCATAAATCAAAATTTACTTTATATGCAAAATACCAAATAACGAGCAAATTTGCAGAATTTAAAATGCGATAAAGGCGTTTTTGGATTAAATTTGGTAAAGTTTAAATAATAATTTGATACAATCCAAAATTATGAAAAAAATAATTTATGTAAGATTAAACCAAACCATAGGTAACCAAGTTGAATTAAATCTTGCTAGGCTTAAATCTGCTTTAGAAAAACTCGGAGTAATAGGCGAATATCGCTCATACAAAATCAAATTTGACCCAGAAAATCCATATCAAGAGTTTTGGTTTAGCAAACAAGTCGCTAAGCAAAAGAAAAAAGATGAAATTTACATAAGCACAAATCTTATAAGCACCGCAGATATTTATATAGCAAGCGATGGCGTTAGGCAATTATACGAAAAAACGAAAAAATTTT
>JAGAZK010000166.1 GCA_017940085.1 Campylobacter sp. | reverse complement strand
TATGATTATGACAATATGCAGCACTCTGGAACTCCTTTGTCGCAAAAAGCTTGTTTGTATTTGGCTAGATTTTTGGGGTTAAAAATAATTCCAAGCATGATTTTGCCAAATTTAAAAGCCATTATTGTTGATTTGGATAATACTTTGTATCAAGGTATTTTAGGAGAAGATGGGATTAATAATCTAAAACCAAATTTGGATTTACAAAAATATTTAAAATACCTTTGTAAGCAAGGATTTTTGCTATGTATATGCTCAAAAAATGAAATTGAAGATGTAAAAAATATGCTCACATCAAGAAAAGATTTTATTTTAAAAAATAATGATTTTACTATTATTAAAGCTAATTGGAATACAAAAAGTCAAAATATAAAAGAAATCGCAAACGAACTAAATATCGGCTTAGATGCATTGCTTTTTATTGATGATAATATCGCAGAAATCAGCGAAGTCAAGATGAATATTCCACAAATCAAAACAATCCTAGCAAAAGACGAACAAAACACTTTAAACTATCTAAATTTGTATCCTTGTCTTTTAAAATTTAATTCAAACAAAGAAGACAAACTTAGATCCAAAGATATTCAAGCAAATTTACAAAGACATAATTTAGCAAAAACTATGAGCAAAGCGGAATATTTCAAAGAACTTGAAATAAAATTGTCATTTTACTTAAACAACAAAGCTCAAATTCAGCGAATTTCCGAACTACTTAATAAAACAAATCAATTTATTTTAAGCTACAAAAGATATACCCAAACTGCTGTAGAAAAGCTCTTGAAAGATGATTGTATAATTACCGCTTCAATGAGCGATAAACTTAGCGATAGCGGAATCATAGCAATTATGATTTGTAAAAAATATGAAAAAACATTGATTTTAGACGAATTAGTTGTGAGTTGTAGAGCTTTGGGACGAAATATTGAAGATATTATGGTTTTAAAAATGCTAAATTTGGCAAAAGATTATCTTAAAACTTCAAATTCAACCAAAATTTATTACCAACAAGGACCAAGAAATACACCGGCTTTATTGTGGTTGAGCAAATTTGCTAATTGCGATTTAAAACAAAATGGCATTTTGGACTTAAAAATCAAAAATGATTTTGAAACATTTGGTTTAAAAATGGAGATTTTATGAAATTTCATCATTTAGGTGTCGTTTGTAAAGATATTCAAAAAGAATTAAATATTTGGCAGTATTTAGGCTATAAGCAAGAAAGCGATTTTTTCATAGATGAAATCCAAAAAATAAAAGGCGTATTTTTAACAGCACAAAATCAACCAAGAATTGAATTGCTACAAAACAATAATGGAGAAATTTTAAATAATTTACTTCGCAAAAAAACCAAAATTTATCATTATGCTTACGAAACAAACAACATAAAACAAGAATTGTTAAATTTACAAAAACAAAAAGCTATTGTAATTTGTCCGATTGTGAAATCTTCGTATTTTGAACAAATTTGTTTTGTAAGCCTTCCAAATTCTTTAATAATTGAACTAGTAGAGCTAAAAAAATGAATCTAACAAATATAATGTCAAAAAATGATTTTTTAAATGCTATAAATTTACTTCAAATCAAACAAGGCGATACTTTATCGCTTCACACAAGTGTTTTAAATTTGGGTTTTCCTGTTGTTCAAACACAAATTTACCTTCAAACACTTTGTGAAATTTTATTTGAAGCTGTAGGAGAAGAAGGCACTATTGCTATGCCAACTTTTACTTATAGCTTTTGCAAAGGCGAGATTTACGATCCGCAAAAAAGTTTTTCAAAAATGGGTTCTTTAAATGAATTTTTTCGCAAAAATTATGCCAAACGCACACTAGATCCAAATTTTTCTTATGCTATTTGGGGCAAAAAAAGCGATTATTTATTAAATGCTGATACAAAAGAAAGTTTTGGAGATGATGGCATTTTTGCAAGACTTAGAAATATTAATGCCAAATTGCTTGATATTGGCAATACTTACGATTTGACTTTTTGGCATTATATTGAAAAAATAGCAAAAGTAAGCTATAGATTTGACAAAAAATTTAATGGTCAAATTTGCGATAATGGCAAGATTTACGATACTTATAATATATATTTTGTTAGAGATTTAAACAGACCTAGTATTTGTGATTTCAGGCGTATTTATGAGTATCTAAAACAAAACTTGCATTCTTACAAACAAGCAAATATCGCCCAAACTAAAATAATTTGCTTTGATTTAAATGAAACTTTTGAAATATCTACTAAAAAACTAAAAATAGATGAAAAATATTTTTTAAAAAAGGAAACAAAATGACAAAAGAACAATTTTTAGCTGATTTAAAAGATACTTTGCAAACTCAGCAAAACTTAGAACCAAACACAAATTTAGATGAAATATTTGAGTGGGATTCTATGGCGTTTTTAGCGGTTATAAGTCTGTTTGACGAGCTTTTTGAT
>JAGAZK010000165.1 GCA_017940085.1 Campylobacter sp. | reverse complement strand
AATTTTTACACTAAATTTAATCAAATTTAACCAAACTTCACAAATTTCATCAAAATTTAATAAATTTAATTAAAAAATTTTATAGATTTTTTAGTCCAAATAAGATAAATTTACAAAAATATTTTTATCAAAGGTCAAATATGGAAATTTATTCAACAAATCCACAAATACAACAAATGCAAAACAAAGCGTATTTTGCTATAGGACTTACGCTTTTTTTCTTTGTTTCTTATATTTTTTATCAAAATGCGGCTTTTATCTGCCTTGCTGTAGCTCTTGGGGTTAGAGGTTATTTATATTACGAGATCAAAAACAAAACCCAAAACAAAAAAATCCTATTAAATTTCGCAATTTCACTAGGTATTGTGTTAGCTGGGCTTGTTGTTATGGGGATTGTGTATTTTGTGCTTGATTTTTTCAAAATATCCAAAGAAACTCTTAGCTCAATAAGTTATGTAATAATGCTAATTGCGAGTTTGGCTTCACTTTTGTATGTTTATAAAATGTTTTTGGAGCTAAAAACAATGTTTGACCAAAAGCTATTTTTATACTGCTTTGGGACTTATGCATTAGGCTCTATTTTGCTTCAATTTGATAGTCATCTTTTAATAGCGCTTGGATTTTTGATTTTTACTGCTGGGGCTGTGGTTGAATTTTTATCTTGGAAACAAATAGAGAAAATTTAATAAATTTGAATAAATTTGCCCAAATTTCAAATAAATTTAAAGCCAAATTTGACTAAATTTAATTAAATTTAGTCAAATTTGCACAGATATTTACAAAATCAAAAAGATTCTTTTGGATCGCTTTGTTTGTGATCCCAAGCTAACTTCATACCGCCTAATAAATGAAAGTGCAAGTGCATTACTTCTTGACCGCTGTCTTTGCCACAATTTGTAATCAGTCTATAACCAGTATTGCCCACGCCTAAAGTTGTCGCTGTTTGTTGAATAAATTCAGTAGCTTTTGACATAATACCAGCATCTACTTCTTGAAAATTTTCAACATGTTTTTTAGGGATTATTAGCACATGCACAGGAGCTCTTGGACTAATATCGTGAAAAGCCAAAAAATCGCTATTTTCTAGGACTTTGTTTGAAGGGATCTCGCCTTTGACAATTTTACAAAATATGCACATTTTTTCTCCTTTTTTTGGATTATAACTCAAACAATCTTAATTTTAATTATATATTTGGCTTTTTATGATACAATCACGAAATTTTTTTCTAAGGCAAAAAATTGCAAAAAACAATCAAAAAAATAGCTCAAGCTAAAAATTTAGAAGAACTTGAAACATTAAGAGTGGAACTTCTAGGCAAAAAAGGCAAAATCACAACTCAATTTGCCAAGCTAAAAGATTTGCCAGAAGACGAAAAAAAACAAGTCGCCAAAACTCTAAACAAATTTAGAGATCAAGCAAACAAAGCAATAGACACGAGAAAAGATATTTTAGAGCGAGAATTTATAGCAGCTCAAATGCAAGCTGATAGTGTTGATGTAACTTTATTTGATGAGCCTATAAATAGCGGTGCTTTGCACCCAGTTATGGCTACAATGGATAAAATCATCGAATATTTTGTCTCTCAAAATTTCAGCGTTGAAAGTGGTCCTTTGATAGAAAACGATTTTCACAATTTTGAAGCTCTAAATATACCAAAATACCACCCTGCAAGAGATATGCAAGATACTTTTTATCTAAACAATTCTGATTTGCTTCGCACTCATACAAGCGGTGTTCAAATTCGCACTATGCTTTCGCAAAAACCACCAATTCGTATGATAGCACCGGGTGCTGTATTTAGACGAGATATGGATCTTACTCATGTGCCGATGTTTCATCAAGTAGAAGGACTAGTCGTGGAAAACGATGATAGCGTAAGTTTTGCTAACCTAAAAGATATATTGGAAAATTTTTTGAAATATATGTTTGGAAATGTCAAAGTCAGATTTCGCCCTAGCTTTTTCCCATT
>JAGAZK010000164.1 GCA_017940085.1 Campylobacter sp. | reverse complement strand
TTTGAAAAATTTTTTCATAATCTCTCCTTGTAAAAATTTTAAAAATACACAGACATTGGCTTTCCGTGTATTTGTAAAATTTCAAATTCCACGCCATAAATTTCTTTTAAATTCTCAGCTGTCATAATCTCGCTTGGAGTGCCAAATTTAACAATTTTCCCGTCTTTCATTGCTACGATAAAATCGCTATAAAATGCAGCCAAATTTAACTCATGCAAGACCATAATTACAGTTTTATTTAACTCTTTTGATAAAATCCCGGCGTTTTTCATCATTGAAATCGAGTGATAAATATCAAGGTTATTTGTAGGCTCGTCTAAAAGCACAAATTCCGTATCTTGCGCTATAATCATCGCTATGTAGGCTCTTTGTCTTTGCCCGCCGCTTAACTCGTCCAAATAACAATCTGCTATTTCGCTAAGCTCCATTTTTTCAATCGCTTTGCTTACGATTTTTTTATCTTCATTTGTGAGCTTTGCCGCACTATACGGAAAACGCCCAAAATTCACTAATTCACGAACGCTTAGCTTCATATTTGTGTTGTTACTTTGGGTTAGTATGGCTAAATGTTTAGCCAAATCTCCACTTTTCCACTCATTTAGATTTTTGCCATTTATTTCAACGCTTCCGCTATCGAATTTAATTAATCTCGAAATTGCATGCATTAAAGTGCTTTTTCCTGCCCCATTTGGACCGATAAAAGCTGTTATTTTACCTTTTGGGATCTCTAAATTTATATCATTTAAAGCCCTAAATTCGCCGTAATTTTTATTTAAATTTGATATTTTCATCAATTCCCCTTATTTTTCAAAAGCAAATATAAAAAGTAAATTCCACCCACGATATTTACAAAAACCACAATCGGAATAGAAAGCACAAACACTCGCTCCACCACAAACTGCCCTGCCGTAAGGGCAACCATACCTACAAGAGCCGAACCGATTACTAAATATGAGTGGCGATAAGTTTTAAAAATCTCTCTTGCTAAGTTTGCAATTATTAGCCCCAAAAACGAAATCGGTCCTACAAGAGCGGTTGCGACTGTGATATATAAAACCACGCCAAGAAGCAATCTTGCGATAGTTTTATCGTAATCAATGCCTAAATTTATCGCCTTTTCTTTTCCCAAAGCAATCGCATCAAGAAGTGCCAAATCTTTTTTATAAATCAGCGTAACAATAATCGTCAAAACAAAAGCAATACCCAAAATATCGGTATTTACATGCGAAAAACTAGCCACAAGCGAATTTAAAAGCATATCATAATCGGCAGGATCCATTATTCTAACAAGCGTTTTTTGAAGCGAAGTAAAAAATGTCGCCATTACCGTTCCTGCAAGCAAAACATACAAAACATTGTATTTTGTAACGCGAAATAAAAATCCATAAATCAGACTTGCTACCACGCTCATTGCCAAAATATCACACGCAAAACTTGCATAAATATTCGTAACTAGGATATTTGCACTACCTAAAAAGAAAAAAATCGCCGTGTGGATTACCAAATAAAGTGCGTTCATACCAAGTAAGCAAGGCGTAACTATATTATTATTAATTATTGTTTGAAAAACCATAGTTGCTGAGCCTATTGCATACGCTACAAGCAAAATTGCGGCTAGTTTTTTGATACGATTTGCGATAAAAAAATCCAAAAATTCAAGCTTTAAGCCATAAAATAGATACGCAAGGCTAAAAATTAGTGTAAAAATGGCTAAAATAAGTAATTTTTTACTGTTTTTGTCGCTAAATTTGAAAATTTGCATTAAATTTGCCCCGCTTTACACGAATTTTGCGAATTTTTACCTACTAAAACTCGCTTTTGTGGCTTACGAAGTTTGTAAAGCATTAAAACGATAAAAACTACGCTACCTAGCATTCCTGCGATTAACTCGATTGGAAGTTCATAGGGTGCTATTAAAACACGACCTATCAAATCACACGCCAAAACAAAAATCGCACCAAAAAGTGCAGTATCGATCAAAGTGCCTTGTAAGCGATCTCCTTTGAACATAGTTACCAAATTTGGCACGATTAATCCGATATATGAGATAGTGCCGACAACAACCACAACGCACGCTGTTAGCATAGCCGCAATGCTAAGCCCCAAAAACAAAATAAAATTATAAGAGATGCCTAAATTTTTTGAAAAATCTCGCCCCATGCCGACAATATTAAAATAATTTGCAAATACAAATGCGATAATAAAAAGTGGAAATGCCATATAAACTAGCTCGTAATTTCCTCTTAAAATAAGCGAAAAGCTCCCTGTTAGCCAAGTCGAAATCGTCTGAACTAGATCAAATTTAAAAGCGATAAAACTAGTAACTCCGCCTATAACATAACTAAACATAATGCCGATTATTGCGACCATTGCCGTGTCTTTGAATTTGATTTTTTGGATAAATGCAACAAAAATCCAAGTCCCAAGCATAGCCACACCAAAGGCAAAAATCGCTCTATGCGTAAGCGTTGCAGATGGAAAAATAATCAAAGATAACAAAATTCCAAGCTGAGATGAAGCAATCGTCCCGCTTGTGGTAGGAGAGACAAATTTATTCATACAAAGTTGTTGCATGATTAGTCCTGCTGTGCTTAGAGCAATCCCGGCACAAATGATAGCAAGTAGGCGTGGCAAACGAGAAATCAAAAGCGTATTTAACTGCTCTTTATCGCCGTTAAAAATCCCGTTTAAATTTAAATCCAAAACGCCTGTAAATAACGAAATAATACTTAAAATCAATAAAATAATAAATAATACAATACTTGAACGCAAACGCACTCCAAATTTATAAATTTAGCTTTAAAATTTTGATTTATTTGTTATTGTAAAACTGTGTTAAATCGCATTATCAAACATTCATTAATATGCTTAAAATTGCAAATTTAATCAATTTTTTATAACAAATTTTGCAAAATCAATATTTTAATCTAAATTAAAATAGTTGATTGAAAACGAAATTATAGCGATAAAACTCAAAAATTTTGTTAATAATTATCATTAATGTTTTAAATTTAGAATAAAATTTTTTAGCAAATTGTTTAAATTTCAAGCTATGAGCCTAAATTTGTTTTAAATTTTCAAGCTATAAAATCAGTAAATTTAGCTCAAATTTATTCTAAATTTCGCTAAATAATCAAAATTTAGAATAAATTTAAAAGTAAATTTGCCCTTAGTTTAAGAGCAAATTTACTAATTAATATCTTATGAAGTTAGCAATTAAAATCTCATTTCTAAATCAAGCCAATAATTTCTACCAGTCCCTACATGTCCAGTGGTAGCTTGGGCATTTGCGTTGATATATTGCTTATCAAATATATTATTGACCCCAAGTCCCAAAGTCGCTCCATCTAGCAGTGGCAACTCTCTGCCGACCTTGTATCTAAGTTTGGCATCAGCGATAGTAAATGCTCTGTCTATATACGGATAGGTTGTGCCATAAGTGCTTTGCATAAGATATTTAGGCTCTTCGGGCGGTTTAAACCAATGAGATACCTTAAAATCAATATCTAAAGATTTAAATGGCGAATAGCCAAATTTGCCCATAATTTTATCGGCGTGTTTTCTTATAGCTTCGCTAGTTTCGGCATTGTAAATTTTCAAAGTCTCATAACTCGCACCAAAGCGAAAATCACTTATTTCGTAATTTGTAGTGATTTCCCAACCCATTCTTTTAGCCGAATACAAATTTACATATTGGCGGTATCTTTGTGAGTTGAGATTTGGATCTGTTGGATCATAAAAAACATTTGGAGGCGGGAAGCCTAATTCATTTCTAGCAATTATATCTATAAAATTATCGATTTTACCATTAAAATAAATGACTTTTAAATCAAAAGCATCATCATCACTTAGTATTTCTTGATCCCCAAAACTAAAGCCTAGTTCGTATTCTTTGGCGACTTCTGGTTTGAGATTTTCGGATTTTACTAGATATGTGCTTACATTTATAGGTCCTACATTTGAGCTTTCGTGTGGTGTAGGAGCTCTAAAACTTTCACTATATCCGCCAAGTAAAGTTAGTCTATCAAAAAGCGTATATCCAAGTGCGATTCTAGGAGAAAATCTATCATCGCTAAATTTTTCTCCTGTTTCTCGTTTGACTTTTCGCTCGTATCTATCGTATCTACCACCAAGAGTAACATCAAGATCGCCAATTGAGATGATGTCTTGGACATATCCGCCAATATCTTGCCATTTGTTTGGGTGGCTTGAAAAAGAGCTATAAGTGGTATTTACACCATTTTGAAATCTATAAGTATCTTCTTCTCTATGCTGGAAATCACCACCTAAGACAAGATTGTGAGCTAAAAAGCCTGTGTCAAATTTGGAATTGTTTTTCAAATTTATTCCCCAGCGATCATCCATTTGTTCAGTATCAAGTGAGCCATTTTTATAGGATCTAAAATAACTAGCTTCGCTTTTGTAAGCTTTTAAATTTAAATCCACCAATTTTATATCAAGTTAAGTCC